>NZ_JAULSJ010000018.1:0-90120 GCF_030518295.1 Chryseobacterium urinae
CTAAAATTAAATAGATAACAATTTCTTTTTTACCGGAATGACGGTTTTTAGATTAAAATCCTTAAGCTCGAAGGCTGAACTTTTACATGAACCGGAGATTTTATTTTGTTGAACTCTCCGTCGAGATGCCAGTTTTTGGTATTCACCTTAAATTCTATTTCGGAAACAGGCAAATAGGTAACATAATCGTCCTGTTTCAGTTTTTTGGTAAACATTCTGAACGCAAAAAGCATGGAATAGAAGAAGGGGAATTTTTTAACGAGAACCATATCCACCAAACCATCACTTTTACTTGCATGAGGTGCAATATAAGCGTTGTTTCCAAACTGTCTTGTGTTGGCGATGTTCACCATTAAATATTTCCCGTTGTACTGCTTGTATTTTTCGTCAAAAAACTTAAGCTTGATTGGCTTGTAGCTGAAAAAGGTTTTAAAAGAGACTTTGATATAATTTTTAAATCCTCTTGTGGTTTTTTCAAATTCCTTTACGACTTTACCGTCGAATCCGGTCCCGGAAACATTAATGGAAAGTCTTTCATTTACAGTGAACGTATCAATCTTTCTGGAATTTTTGGTTCTGATCTTTTCCAGAAGTTCGTCCAGATTTTTGCTGAACTGGGTTTCGTTGGAAAATCCGTTTCCGGAACCTGCCGGAAAAATCGCCAGAATTTTTTCTGTATCAATGAGGTTTCTGGCTACGGTAGAAATGGTTCCGTCGCCTCCGATGGCTACAAAAATATCCACGGTGTTAAAATGATCCTGAATAAACTGATCGGTTCCGGGAATAGATTCGGAGATGTAATACAAAGGATCTTTCACCTTTGCTTTCAGTTCGTTGAGAAACGGCTGATAATTTTTTTTCGCCGAAAAAGGATTGATGATGAAAGCGACTTTTTCCATTAGTGCAAAAATAAAAAATGCTCCCGATGTGGAAGCATGATTGTTATTTAATTTTCATTCTTTTCATAAATTCTGGAGTAAGAGTTCCTTTAAGCTCTGTCCAAGAAACAGGGATTATAATATCTCCTGCTGCAAAAGCTGTAATTTCGTACGGACTGTAATGGAAATACAGGTTTTTGTCATCGAAATAAAAATTTTCCGTCGCCGGAATTTTATCTACCAGAAGCATTTCAGAATTATTAACGTCTCCCTTCTCGTCTGTTGCTCCGCTGTTGGTTTTGTTGATGTTTTTCATTAAAAGAGCTTCCAGCTTTTCTTTCGGCATGGAAGTAATGTCTTTTAATTCAAGCTTTTTATTGTTTTTTAAATCAAAAACTCTTTCGGAATAACCATAATTATCGTGTGCACCTCCTTCATAAGAAGCCCAAAAGTATTCTATCTGGAGATAATCATTGGTATTGGATTTTACTTTCATTGCTGTATCCGAATACCATTCCTGAGAGAATGAAATATCTGAAATCCAGTCTTTTGAATCTTTTCTGATGTTATTAAAATATTCGTTTTTGCTTTTCTGAAGATAATTCAGCAATCCTTCTCTGGAAAAATCGCCAATATTTTTTTCTGTAAAATAAATGCTGTCTAATAATTTTTTATCCTTAACTGTCGGGAACAGCAACATTTTGGAAGTATATTTAACGGTTAAAGAATCGCTAAGCTTAGTTGAATCGCTGATTTTCACGGAATCTACTGTAAACATTTCGGGAGCTGCAGCTTCTGTTTCATTTATATTATTGCTTTCCGTCTTTTTACAGGCAGAAAAAATAAAGAAAGAAGAAAGTGCCAAGACAGCAATGGTATTTTTCATAATTCTGATTTTCCTTCTTCAATGCAAAAACCATTCAAAAAATGAATGGTTTGAGATTATTTTTGAAAAAAAATTTAATTACTGTTTTTTTACAAGACTGATGACCTGGTTTTCCTGTTTGGAAGCCACTCCCCAAATCTGTTTAAAAGCCGGATAATATTCTTTCTCATAATTCGGACTCTTAACTTTGGTGGTGGAAATTACTTCGATCTTGTTTCCTTTTTGCTCAGCAATATAACTGTATTCGATTTCTTTATCGTCTGTTACAATTTTTTTGTTTTTCGGCATTTCTTCAATGGCATATCCTTCCGGAATTTCCAAAACTATTTTCTTAATTCTTGTGAACGGCGAAGTAAAATCGATAAGGTATTTTCTTTCTTCGGTCTGATCGAATTCGTTTGAGTTTTTATTTAAAAACAACATAGGATTGATAATCATTTTTTTTCCGATCCTGTCGATTAAATTCTCGGAAGAGAACTTCATGGTACTTTCAAAATCACCGTTTTCATGTACTTTTGAATCGATATTGGTAAAGTCTATCGCAAAATTATCTTTATACTGCTTTTTGTATTTCTCTGCATTATCGTCATAGCTCTCTTTTGCAAAAATAGCATACGTTCCTGTGTCTTTATCGGAATAGGTTCCCGAAATGCTTCCGTCTGCATTAATTTTTGCCTCCGCCGTAAGATAGGTAAAACTTGTTTTCGCATTGATCATGGATAACTGCTGAACTTTATCTTTATTCATTAAAATTCCGAACTGGTTCCAGTCTCTTGGCGGTAACTGATCGATCGAAGACTGCTTTGAAGTGGCATCATACAAATGAAAGCCATCTTTTGTCTGAACGGCAGCAATTACAAAATTCATGTTGGAAACATTGGGTGAAGCGATATTAATAAAACCGTTGCTCACCGTAGAAATCGTAAGCGGATCTGCTTTAATTCCGGCTTCACGAAGCATCATGACCAGAAAAAGATTGATTTCTGCCGCATTTCCGGTTTTTGTTTCCAGCATTTTTTTGATACCGTCTTCTGTATAAATCCCTCTGTCTTTGTTCCATGTAAAAGTATTTTTTACATAGTTAAAAACTGCATTGGCTTTTTCTATCTCTCCTGAAATACCTGAAATATTTGCAGGCATATTGTCTTTTGCCAGTCTTGTCTTCTTTAATTCTCCTCCGAAATATTCATTTTCATATAATCTGTCTTTAATCTGCTCCCAAGATGATGAATATAACTTAAGCTCTCTGAAGCTTGTTGAATGAAGTTCTGCTCCTATTTTTGTTCTGTAATTCCGGTCGTTATTTACAAATTTCTCCGTCTTAAAACCTTTTACATTTTCATATCCGAAGCGATATGTTCTGTAACTCGTTCCATACATCATTCTTTCTTCAACTTCTTTATATTTTGGCAATAGAAAACCTGTATAATTTACGTTATAAGCAATATTTAACGGACTATCTAAAACATATTCAGTATATATAGATGGAGTATCTGTTTCTATCATAATCTCAGGAACACTAAAAAGGTATGGTGAGTTTATTTCATAATAATATTCAATAATCGACCCATTTTTTACATTAGGAAAAGCAAATTTGGTAACTGAATAGTTTTTACTTTCCTTACTTTTGTATTTTGAACTTTTATCAACTTTCGTAGCTATGGAAGTACCGTTTTCCAAATTGTAAGTAAATGCTTTTATCTTGGAAATAGTTTCTTGTTCACTTCCATTTTGGTAAAGAGGAATTTCAAGGTTTAACCAATCTTCTGACTTATCTTTATCATAAATCTTAACTCTGTAAAAAACAGTCTTGATAAGATTTCCTGAACTATGATCAACAGTAAAATGCAAAGATTTATATAAAATCTCGGCCGGAGCATTTCCATCTAAAGATGATTTTTGTTTTGATAAGTCATTTTCATTGAATTTTGGATAATGCAGAAAGTCATGTTTCTGAGCAGAAACGAAAATTAAATTTGCAGAGCAAAAAACTGTAAAAAATATTTTTTTCATGTTAAATTTTAGAAATTAAAATTTTTGAGTTGTCGATGTTAATGGTTTTTTTTCGGAAATTAACGTAATCGTTATACTTTTCTTTAGGATAAAGTCCTTTATTAATTCTTATGGTTCGGCTGACTTTCAGTTCTTCGCCATTTTTTACAAAGCTTAACTGATAGCTTCCGAATTCTGAATTTAAGGTTACATTCTCAGGAAGTTCTTCTATTTTATAGTTTTTAGGAAGCGCAAAGTTGATTTCGTATTCATCCTGAAAAGACTGTCTTAATTCAAAAGGCAATTCCCTGTTTTCGTCTGTTTTGTAAACATTGTTTGAATAAATAGGTACTGCTCTGAAAATGATGCTGCTTCCTGCGTTTTTAGAATAATTATTGGCTTTAAAATCAAGATCAAATTTTGCAACGGCATTGTCTTTATCGTTCAGGAAATTTTTCATTTCAATCTTTTCAAAATGAAGAACATCCAGAAGATTTTTTATGGCTTCGTTTCTTTCTTTTGGTGACATTGTTGCCAGAACTAGATTGTTATCATACTGAATTCCCGTGTACGCAAAATTACCTTCGCCGGAAATACTGTTGTCTTCATTAAGCTTTATTTTTAAAAGCTGTTTTTCTTTGCTTTGGTCTGCCGCATAAACCGGAGTATCAATTAATTCAATTCCGTTTTTTCTGATGGAAAGCACATTTCTTTCTGTGGTTCCGTAACTTAGATGATTAAAAGCTATTTGCTGAGATGTATTTTCCAGCCAGATATTTCCTTTTTCTGCAGGAACCATCAGAATAACATGGTTTCCTCCCATTTTGGGAAAATCTTTATCAAACGAAACCGGAGAGGAACCGGAATTGATCACCGAATAATAAGACGGAATTCCGGCTTCATCCAGTAAAGTTTTCATGTAATTCGTTAATCCCTTGCAGTCACCATATCCTTTTTTCTGAACCTCATCCGGAAGCATCGGCTGCCAACCGCCGATTCCCAAGGCTACAAAAATATACCTTGTCTTGCTCTGCATATACTGATACAGTTTTTTTACCTTTTCTTCGGTTGTTCCCTGTAAATTCAATGCTGCGACTTCCGCTTTGATTGCAGGCGTTGATAAAGAAACCGGCTGTAAAATGCTGTTGTAATACCAAGATCCGAACTCACCCCAGTTGTTTATATTCCCCTGTTTTCCTTCAAGATTGAATTTCGTTAACGCAAAACTTACTTTTGGCAAAATTTTTATCGGTTGGGGAAGTAAAAAGGCATCATCAATAGCCGGAACATTTTTATAAGAATATATTTTTTCTCCTGCATTATCGCTTTCTGTAACTGAAGTATAGTTATAAAGCGAAGGATATGTTTTTGTTTTAAGTTCAATACCGGATTTATTGATGATCTTCATCTGCGATTCTTCCAGTGAAATATTAGTTGATCTGAAAGGAATAAAATCCGGCAGAAAAACCGTATTGTCATCACCAATCTGATAAGAAAATTCCACGGTGTAAGGATATTGCGTAGGAGTATAAGATAAAGCCATCACTCTGTTATCCGAATAAAAAGTTCCTTGATTATTATTGGCAAAATCTCCAAAATCTGATTTCGAAAATGATTTGATCTTTTTTCCGGATTCATCGTAAATATTCACCTTGACGTCTGAAATACTATTGCCTTTTTCATAAGGAATATAAATCTGCGCATCGGAATCGCCGTCTTTATTTAAAACAGTGGTCACCGTGTAATACTGATATCTGATATCATCTATTTTATTGATCTGAATGGTTGTGAAATCTTTCCTGATTACCGCATCTGCATTTTTCTTCAGATTCTCAGGAATAGCAGAAACCGGAAAATTTTGTGAGTAGTAAAAAGAAGCCATCGAAAGCGCTCCAATACAAAGTATTTTCATCATGGTTATTAAAATTTAGCAAAAATAATGAAATCTTATAACTGACAAAATTTTTTTTTATTGTTTTGAAGATTTTATAAGGTAAATAAAAAAAGACTCCATTGCTGAAGTCTTTTATAATCGTATTTTTTGAATTCAATTATGCATCAATTTTCGCATATTTAGCATTCTTCTCTATAAATTCTCTTCTTGGCGGAACCTCATCTCCCATCAACATAGAAAATACACTGTCAGCTTCTACTGCATTGTCGATGGTTACCTGCTTCAGAATTCTGTGTTCAGGATTCAGAGTGGTTTCCCAAAGCTGTTCAGGATTCATCTCTCCAAGACCTTTATAACGCTGAACTTCAACGCCTTTTCCATCCGGAGACATTTCCAAAGTAAATTCTTCACGCTCTTTTTCGTTATAAGCATATACTTTTTTGTTTCCTTTTTTCAATAAATATAAAGGCGGCTGAGCAATATAAATATAGCCGTTCTCAATCAGTTCTTTCATGTATCTGAAGAAGAAGGTTAAGATCAACGTTGAGATGTGAGAACCATCGATATCGGCATCGGTCATGATAACGATTTTATGATATCTTAGCTTCGCCATATTCAACGCTTTGCTGTCTTCTTCCGTACCAACGGAAACTCCTAAAGCGGTATATATATTTTTAATCTCTTCATTATCATATACTTTATGAAGCATTGATTTCTCAACATTCAGAATTTTACCTCTTAACGGAAGAATTGCCTGAAAGAATCTGTCACGTCCCTGTTTTGCCGTTCCACCCGCGGAATCTCCCTCAACTAAGAAAATTTCTGATTCTGCCGGATCTTTTGAAGAACAGTCGGATAATTTCCCGGGAAGCCCGGAACCTCCCATCGGAGATTTTCTCTGAACCATTTCACGGGCTTTTTTCGCAGCCTGTCTTGCTTTTGCAGCTAAGACTACTTTCTGAACGATAATTTTTGCTTCGTTGGGATTTTCTTCTAAAAAGTTAGTCAGCATTTCCCCAACAATTTTATCAACAGCCCCCGAAACTTCAGAGTTTCCTAATTTTGTTTTGGTCTGTCCTTCAAACTGAGGTTCCATTACTTTTACAGAAACTACAGCCGTAAGTCCTTCACGGAAATCGTCTCCTGTAATTTCTACTTTTTCTTTTTGAGGAATTCCTAAATCATCCGCATATTTCTTTAAGGTTCTCGTTAAAGCACGTCTGAAACCTGCTAAGTGAGTTCCTCCTTCGTGAGTGTTAATATTGTTAACGTAGGAGTGAAGATTCTCATTAAATGAAGTATTGTAACGCATTGCCACTTCCACAGGAATATCGTCTCTTTCACCTTCCATGAAAATTACATTTTCCATGATCGACTCACGGTTTCCGTCGATAAAAGCAACGAACTCCTTTAGACCACCTTCAGAATGGAAAACTTCTGATCTGAAAGAACCGTCTTCCAGTTTTTCTCTTTCGTCGGTAAGGGTAATGGTAATTCCTTTATTTAAATAAGAAAGCTCTCTTAAACGGCTTGCTAATGTATCATAATTATACACCAGTTCTGTAAAGATAGAATCATCCGGCTGGAAGAACTGTTTTGTTCCTCTCTGATCGCTGTGTCCTATTTCCTCAACGCCCGTCTGAGCTTTACCTCTTGAATATATCTGCTGATAAACGTTTCCGTCTCTGTAAACTGTCGTTACCATTTCGTTGGAAAGTGCGTTTACACACGATACCCCAACTCCGTGAAGACCTCCGGAAACTTTATAAGAATCTTTATCAAACTTACCTCCTGCCCCGATTTTCGTCATTACAACCTCAAGAGCGGATTTTTGTTCTTTTTCGTGGAAATCCACAGGAATACCTCTACCGTTATCACTAACCTCGATCCCGTTTCCTTCTTTAATGCTGACAAAGATTGTGTCGCAGTATCCTGCCAACGCTTCGTCGATAGAGTTATCTACTACTTCATAAACCAAATGATGGAGACCTCTTACTCCCACATCACCAATGTACATTGAAGGACGCATACGCACGTGTTCCATTCCTTCCAATGCCTGAATACTACTAGCTGTATATTGTTTCTGACTCATATAAATATTAAAAAATCCTGCTAAATGCAAAGACTTACAAATATCGTGATTTTTTTCGAGGTATGAAAGTTAAAAAGTGTCAAAAAAGTATTGATTTTTCCACAAAAAGCAAAGATTATTTTCTCTTAAAAAATATCAAAGTTAAAACCTATTTCTCAAACAAATACTGTTGTAAATCATAATGACGATCTATAATTTATCCGTAAATTTATTTACTCAAAATGAATGGTTTATGGACGACTTTCTTGCAGCTCGTGCACAGATGGCAATGTCACTCGGCTTTCACATTATTTTTTCCTGTGTAGGTATGGTTATGCCTTTTCTTATGGCTTTTGCACACTGGAAATACTTAAAAACAAAAAACGAAGTTTATAAAGGTCTCACAAAAGCATGGAGCAAGGGTGTAGCAATCCTTTTTGCGACCGGAGCTGTTTCCGGAACGATGCTTTCTTTTGAACTGGGACTTCTGTGGCCTGAATTTATGAAACACGCAGGACCCATCTTCGGAATGCCTTTTTCACTGGAAGGAACTGCATTTTTTATTGAAGCCATCGCAATCGGATTTTTTCTTTACGGATGGGACAGATTTAATAAATGGTTTCATTGGTTCTGCGGATTTTTGGTAGGATTAAGCGGTTTAGCTTCGGGAATTTTAGTGGTTGCCGCAAATGCGTGGATGAATTCTCCGGCAGGATTCGATTATGTGAACGGACAATATTTAAATATAGATCCTATTAAAGCCATGTTCAATGAAGCGTGGTTTCCTCAGGCGTTACACATGACGGTTGCAGCGTTTTGTGCGACTGGATTTGCCGTTGCAGGAGTTCATGCTTTTTTAATTCTAAAGAAAAAAAATGTTGAATTTCATACCAAAGCCTTTAGAATTGCAGCAGGATTTGCTTTGATCGGAGCATTCGGAGCTCCCTTAAGTGGTGATGTTGCGGCAAAATCCGTTGCAGAAAGACAACCTATAAAATTAGCTGCCATGGAAGCCCATTTTGAAACGGAAAAAGGAGCCTCATTTGTGATTGGCGGAATTCCGGATGAGAAAAAAGAAGAGATAAAATATGCCGTAAAAATTCCGAAAGTTCTGAGTTTTTTAGTGGCTAATGATTTTAACGCGGAAGTAAAAGGACTGAAAGATTTTCCAAAAGAAGAATGGCCTCCGATTGCGGTTGTGCATTATGCTTTTCAGATCATGATTTTCTTTGGTGTTGTGATGATTATTATTGGAAGCGTTTTTCTGTATGCAACATTTTTCAGGAAAGAATGGCTTTCCAGAAACTGGCTCCTGAAAACATTTTTATATGCGACTCCTTTCGGATATATTGCTCTGGAAGCGGGATGGACAGTAACTGAAGTGGGAAGACAGCCGTGGATTATCTACGGAATTATGAAAACAGCCGATGCCGTGACACCAATGCCGGGAATTCAGTATTCTTTTTACTTTTTTACTGCGATTTTCGCGTCACTCTCTTTGGTTATTATTTTCCTTTTAACAAGACAGATTAAAATGGTTCCCAAATTATACGATCCTACCGATCCTCAGTTTAACTCTAAAAATAAGAAGTCATGATTTACGTTGTTATAGGATTTCTCTGGCTATCGATATGTCTGTATGTTATTTTAGGCGGAGCCGATTTCGGAGCGGGAATTGTGGAACAGTTCACCAGAAAAAAGAACAGACCCAAAACGCAGACTTTGATGTACACTTCTATTGCTCCGGTTTGGGAAGCCAATCATATGTGGCTGATTATTGCCATTGTTATTCTTTTTGTCGGTTTTCCGGAGGTTTACACCACGCTTTCCACGTACCTTCATATTCCTTTGGTTTTAATGCTGGTGGGAATTATTGCACGCGGGACAGCATTTACGTTCCGGCATTATGATGCGGTGGAAGACAGTTGGCAACGTATTTACACACAGATTTTTTATTTTGCGAGTTTACTGACTCCTTTTTTTCTGGGATTAACGGCTGCAGCAACGATCTCCCATTCCATTAATCCGGAGGCGACCAATTTTTTAGATTTATATATTTTCAGTTGGCTGAACTGGTTTGGTGTTGCAGTCGGGTTATTTACCGTTTCCATCTGTGCATATCTTGCTTCCGTTTTTGCTTTGAGAGAGACTTCCGACCGTTTTGAACTGGGTATGATGATTAGAAAATCCAAACAGACCATGGTCTTTGTTGTTATCGCAGGGCTTCTGGTTTTTATCACAGCTTATTTTTCCGATATTCCTTTACTGATGTGGGTTTTCTCAAAACCTTTGGGAATTATGGCAACGGTTTTTGCTACCATCTGTCTCTTTTTGATTCTGAGAGCAATGAATCGCCGTAAACTTTTACCTGTAAGAGCTTTAGCAGGATTTCAGGTGATTATGATTCTGGTTGCCGCTACTTATCAGCACAATCCGAATATTATTCTGTTTGCAAACGGAGAGCATCTTTCTTTATTAGACAACGTTGCAGCGCCAAAAACAATTTCGGCTTTGGGATGGGCGTTAATGCTCGGCTCTGTTTTCATCCTTCCGTTTTTGTTTTATCTGATGGCTTCATTCAGTAAACTGAGAAGATAATTTTATAAGTATAATAGTTTCGGCGCAGCTTTGCTGCGCCGAAACCTTGTAATCTATTTTTTAAGCAAAACAATTTCCACCCTTCTGTTCTTCATGAAATCCTCTTCCTTTCTTTCGGGATAAACAACAGGATTGAGATGTCCCATTCCGGTTGCTTTGATGCGCGTGGAAGCAATTCCCTGTTTTTCCAGAAATTCTTTGATGGCATTGGCTCTAGTCCAAGATAGGTTAAATGTTTTCAAATCTAAATCTTCACCATCGAAATTGTCATAATCACAGCAGATATGTCCCTGCAATTCTACTTCGATTGTTGGATTATTTTTTAAAATTTCCGCTAACTGCATCAATACACTATTTCCTTTTGGCAGCCATACGTGGCGACCTCCGATAAAATTAACATTCGGCAAAGAAAAAGTTTCTCCGATTTTCATTTCTGAAACTTTTTTGCTGAAAAAGCTCTCAAAGGTTTTCCCGGAATGTATTTCTCCGGCAATCATCACCCGATCGATAAATACATCTACCCTTCTGTTTTTACCGCGCAATTCTTCGGTACTGTTGTCATTGATGGGTTTTTCTTTTCCCAATCCTACCACACTTTCCAGTTTGATATTATTTCCGATTTTTGACTGTAAATATTGATTAACCGCATTAGCACGATTTTCAGACAGCTTTTTATTGTATTCCGAAGTTCCGGAAATATCACAATTTCCAAAAATTCTGAATTTCAGATTATATCTAAGTTGCGCCAGACTGTCAAGTTTTCTTTGTGACTCTTTCGTCAGTTTAGAACTGTTGTACTCAAAATAAACCGAACTAAGCATCTGAGAATCAATTTTAACAAAGAAGAAAAAAAGTAAAAATAAAAAAAAGACCTTCATCAATTTTAAGTTTTATAGACAACGGAAAATGTGGGATTATAGTCTGCTACAAAGTAGAAAGATTTTCACAGTCTTTTTCTGATACTTTTAAAAATCGCACTCAGTATTGCTATAACAATTTGCATGAAAACAATAGCAATAGCTGCAATGATAAATCCGGGAATCAATAATATTGGTCCTACGACAATCCAGCCTGTAGAAAGTATTGCCGCAAAAATCCCGATGGTCACTATGATCATAATTGTGATTATCAAAGGCATCATCCACCAATCTTTAGGCTCATCATAAGAAATATCAGAAAGCACGTATCCTGCTTTTTTACCATACAACACCTCCATAAAGCTTCTTCTTTCTCCGGAAATTATGAGAGAATCCTTCTTAGCCAGAATTTTTTTATGAACATCGGCAACGTCTTTATCATAAAACAATCTTATGAGTTTCTCTTTTTTTCCGCTCTCATAAACCCTTCTGACCTGTATCTCTTCTAAACTGTTACTCTCATTCTGAAACGGGGCAAATATATCCTCAAACTCCGGATACCCTTCTTTTTTAGGCTCAAAAAATAAGATACTGCAGGACTCGTCTGAAAGCTTAGCATTTTTCATGATGAATATTTTCGAAAAATCCTTTTTGATATACGCTTTTTTACCTTCAATATAGATTTCCATCCAGTTGATCCCGTTTCTCCTTTTTTCACGATTGAATTCTACGATCTGTCCTTTACTCAAAAAAGCTGAAGTTTTGGCATTTTCTTCATGTTCAGAATAAACAGATATCGCCTGATGAATTTTAATTTTATTGGACATTTAATTAATTGTATGGTTAAAAGTTTTCGAATATACAAATTATTACTAAGTAAGAAATAAAAAAAGGTCATCCGAAGATAACCTTTATATTTAGAACTGATAAAATCTTAAACCAGTTTCATCAAAACATTCTCGTCTATTTTTTCCACTTTCACCAAATTATTTTTAGTTAAAGTTTTGGAAGCCTTATCCCATTTTTTACCGGAAAGTTTAGATTGTTCCTTTACTTCATTTAAAGCAATTTGTTCTCCGGATTTCAATATTTCAAGAATAACCTTTTCATCTTCACCCAGTTCAATTTGAGGAACTGCTTTTTCAGGTCTCATCTGAGGGAAGAATAAAACTTCCTGAATGGATGCATTATTCGTAAGGAACATAATTAATCTGTCCATTCCGATTCCTAAACCGGAAGTTGGGGGCATTCCGTATTCCAGCGCTCTTAAGAAATCTTCATCGATAAACTGTCCTGCCTCATCATCTCCTTTTTCGGATAATTTTAACTGCTCTTCAAAACGCTCTCTCTGGTCAATCGGATCATTAAGCTCAGAATAAGCATTTGCGATTTCTTTTCCGCAAACCATCAGCTCGAAACGCTCGGTTAAGCCTTCTTTACTTCTGTGTTTTTTCGTAAGCGGTGACATTTCGATCGGATAATCTGTAATGAAAGTTGGCTGAATAAAGTTTCCTTCGCATTTTTCACCAAAAATTTCATCAATTAATTTTCCTTTACCCATCGTTTCATTCACATCAATTCCGATAGATTTTGCAAAATCGAATAATTCCTGTTCTGTTTTTCCGGTAATATCGAATCCTGTAAATTTCAGAATTGCATCCGTCATAGAAATTCTCTGGTAAGGCGCTTTGAAATCCACTTCATATTCTCCGAAAGTAGCTTTTGTTGTTCCATTCACCTGAATAGCACAGAATTCTAATAATTTCTCTGTGAAATCCATCATCCAGTTGTAGTCTTTGTATGCTACATAGATTTCCATTGCAGTAAATTCCGGATTGTGGGTTCTGTCCATTCCTTCATTTCTGAAGTTTTTGGAGAATTCGTAAACCCCGTCAAAACCACCTACGATTAATCTTTTAAGATATAATTCGTTGGCAATTCTTAAATATAAAGGAATATCCAAAGCATTGTGATGCGTAATGAAAGGTCTTGCTGCAGCTCCTCCCGGAATCGCCTGTAAGATCGGAGTTTCCACCTCAAAATAGCCTGCATCATTAAAGAATGTTCTCATTGCATTGAACAATTTTGTTCTTTTTACGAAAACTTCCTTAATCTGAGGATTTACGGTTAAATCTACATAACGCTGTCTGTATCTTAGTTCCGGATCATTAAATGCATCGTGAACAACACCGTTTTCATCGGTTTTTGCCTGTGGAAGCGGTCTTAGAGATTTCGTTAACAGGGTGAAATTTTTCACCAAAACCGTCTTCTCTCCTACCTGTGTTGTAAACAGCTCACCTTCAATTCCGATAATGTCTCCGATATCCAAAAGATGTTTGTACACTTCATTGTATAACGTTTTATCTTCTCCTGTACAGATCTCATCCCTGTTAAAATACACCTGAATTCTTCCTGTAGAATCCTGCAATTCAGCAAAAGAAGCTTTCCCCTGAATTCTTCGCGACATCAGTCTTCCCGCGATCTTCACCTGTTTACTTTCTGCGAAATCCTGTTTTATAGATTCTGTAGTATCTGTAATGATGTATTCATCCGCCGGGAATGCATTAATCCCCATTTCAACAAGCTTATTCAGCTTTTCTCTTCTAATGATTTCTTGTTCTGATAATTGCATTTCTTATTTTTCTAAAAGCGTACAAATTTAGTGATTATTTACAAAATTTCACCTTAAACTTAAGGTAAATATTTTATACCATAATACTTTATCATTAATGTAAATAATTCTTATAAAACTATATTTAAACGATTAATTTAAATTAAATATTAATAATCACTATATGATGAATTATAAATGAGTTTTATTTATTATCTTTGGTTTACCACTAATCATAAAATAGTTAGCTTATGAAAAAAAGGATTATCCTATTATCCTCCCTTTTATCAATGGGAGCAATTACTAAAGCACAAGTAGGGATAAATACAACTACTCCTACAGCTACATTTGACGTTGTTGCGAAAAATGCTACAGGAACCTCAACTACTGTAGACGGACTTCTCGCTCCACGTCTGGATCGCGAAAGAGCCCTGAATATGACTTCCGTTCCTTCCGGTACACTTATTTATGTAAATGATATTGCAACGGGATCCGCCACAGGACAGGCTGTCAATATCACAACTACTGGTTATTATTATTTTGAAGGAGGGGTTTGGCAGAGACTTACTACTCCTTCGGCAGTTAATGCGCAGAATTGGGGACTTACAGGAAACTCCGGAACAGCATCCGGAACCAACTTTATGGGAACCACAGACAATCAGGATATTATCTTCAAAAGAAATAATATCCAGTCCGGAATTTTGGGAACAACCAATACATCTTTTGGAAATAATTCCATTCCCATCGCTGTGACCGGAACCGGAAACACCGCATTCGGATCGACTTCCTTAAATACAGTGACAACAGGGGCTAGAAATGTCGGAATTGGTTTAAATACAGGACGGGGGATCACAACAGGATCTACCAACATCGCTATTGGCGGAAATGCTTTATCCAGTACAACAGCAGCTTCCATACAGAGAAATATTGCCATCGGTGACAATGCTTTAATTTCTAATAATGGAGGAAATTCAAATATAGCTATTGGTGTTAATACCGGAACCGCAATCAGTTCCGGATCTAATAATGTTCTTCTGGGAGATACGGCGGGCGGTGTATCTTTAACAACCGGAGCAAGCAATACTGTTTTGGGAAGCATCGCCGGTTCGGGATTAACCACGGGAAGCAACAACTTAATCTTGGGAGCTTCTGCAGGAACCAATATTACAACAGGCAGCACCAATATCGCGATTGGAAACAATACACAGATCCAGTCTGCAACCACAAGTAACCAGATGAATATCGGGAATGCAATTTTCGGAACAGGAATGACCGGAACTCTTGCTGCTCCGGCAGGAAATATCGGGATAGGAACTAGTACTCCTGCAAGAAGACTTGAAGTGAATGCAGCAACAGCTCCTATCAGAGTAAGCAACTTACAGGCAATTGCAACAGGAAGTCCTACCACAACGGTTCCTTTAATACTGGATACCGCAACAGGAGATATTTATCAGGGTAAAGCCTCAGAAATGCTGATTTTCAATACGAATGTTATTCCTAATGCTTCTCCCGTTGTGCTTAATGCGACAGCGACAGCTTCAGCCATCGGAACGGCAACACAGTCTGTTTATAATACCACATTTACTTTAGCAAGACCTGCCATTGTTTCTATATTTTCATCGGTCTCCACGTCATTTGCCAATGCTGCAGGAGGAGTAATTACAGATGGTTCTCCGCGTATTTCAATTAGCTGGATCAGGATTTCAGATTCTACAGGCGCAACAATTATTCAGGATAATATGGGACTATCATCCGTTTCACACGTCAATTCTTTAACCGGTGCTACAACAAATGTTACCGGAAATTATCAGTCTGCTTCCAATCCTATGCTGAGTTTGCCTGCGGGAACTTACAGACTTGATATTTTTGCATTAACGGGATGTTCGAGTGGACAGTCGGTTCGTGCTACATACGGTACAGGAAACGACAATTTGTATGTGAAAGCAGATTATTTCTAAAATACGATTCTAAAACACAATAATTCATAAACGTCTTACAAATATTTGTAGGACGTTTTTTTAAAATAGATCACCATTTTTTATGTTTGTCGGGAGAAACAAAAGTCCACGCCAATATACGGCTGATTTTCTGTCCCTGAGACATTTCGATAATCCTGAAATCGACTGCTTTTATTTTCTTTAAAAGGAATGTTAATTTACTGAGGTTCTCTTTTTTGGAAACAAGACAGGTAAACCATAAAACCTGAGAGGAATACAGAGCGCTTTCGCGAATCATTTTTGTGATGAAAGCCAGTTCTCCGCCTTCACACCATAATTCCGACTGTTGTCCTCCAAAGTTCAGTAATGGCTTTTTAACCGTAGATTTTTTGAGATTTTTTGTCTTTCTGAAATTCCCTTTCATGGCAGATTCTTCGGAATCATGAAAAGGCGGATTGCACATCGAAAATGCAAAACGATCTTCTTTATCAATAATATTTTTGAAAATACGTTGAGTTTCCGGCTGTTTTTTCAGATGTATAAAAGGTAATAAATCCGGATTCTGACTTAAAATATATTCTGCGTTTTTCAGGGAATTGTCATTAATATCAGTTCCCGTCATTTTCCATCCGTAAGAACGGTGGGCAATTAAAGGATAGACAAGATTTGCTCCTGTCCCGATATCCAGTCCTTTAATATCAAAATTCTCAGGATCTTTTTCACCGATTAAATCGGCAATATAATGAATGTAATCTGCTCTTCCGGGAATCGGAGGACAGAGATTACCATCGGGAATATCCCAATCCTGAACCTTATAAAAGTGTAACAGTAAAGCTTTGTTCAGCAATTTTACAGCCTTCGGAAGACTGAAATTAATTGTTACACTTTGATAAGCGTTCACAAAAACATAGTGTTTAAGTTCCGGTACACAGGAAATCAGTTGTTCGAAATCATAAGGATCACGATGCAGATTTCTTGGGTGTAAAGCAGACTTTTCAGTCATCAATTATTTTTTCAGACTTAAAATATACTGTACCATTTTTTTGGCATCTTCTTTCGATACCTGTGGATGTGGAGACATCGGAACGCCTCCCCAAACTCCGCTTCCGCCTTCTATAATCTTGGAAGCCAGCATTTCTGTATCTTTTTCAGAATACTTATCTGCTATTTCCTGATAAGAAGGTCCTATCATTCTTTCATTCACCGCATGACATCCGGAACAGTCCAGCGTTTCAATAATTTTGTCGCCGGAAAGATTACTTTTCGCCGGTTCATTCATTGATGTAGCTTCGGGAGAAGCCGTATCAACAGGTGTATTTTCTTTTTTGGAACAGGAAAACATCAGCATTGCCAGACATCCTGTCAAAAACAGATTTTTCATTATTTTTTTGTAAGAGTATCTGCTTTAGCTTCAGCTGCAGGAAGAGATTCTGCGGCATTTACTTTTGCTGCTTCAGTTTTTTTGGCAGTAGAATCCACCACCGTTGGAGCATCCGGCTCTGGCAACATCGTGTTGCTGTCCTGTAAGTCATGATTTGGCTTTTTAGAGCAGCTAGCTGCCAATAAACCACCGATAAACGCGATTGCTAATACTTTTTTCATTATTTTTCCTATAAAAATTTAGACAAAAATATAAAAAATAAACTTTCAAGCTTATGATAAACCTCCATTTTTAAAGATATTTCATTAAATTTTTTCTGCTAAAAGATTTTTCTGATTAGTGAAAGCCATCAGTTTTCAGATTAAGTTTTTTTAATTTCATAATTTTTTTGTTTTCATATTAAAAAAATTATATACATTTGTACTATGGTTAACAACAAAAATATGTGGTGGTGGCATTCAAACTCTTCGTCGGGTCTGATGTTATTGTCATGTTGTTAATGCTAAACAACCAACAGAAATAATTTATAACAAATAATAAAGACTTTGACGTAATCCGTTGAAGTCTTTTTTTGTTTCATCCATTTTAAAATTCAACTGCAATGTTCAGTAAAAAGATAAAAATAAAAACCGTTTCCAAAAAAACACTCGGAGATCTTCAGACTCCGATGAATATCTATCTGCAGATTCGCGACAAATTCAGAGATACTATTCTTCTGGAGAGCTCAGATTCTAAAAATATCGATAATAACTTTTCTTTCATTGCCATCAATGCGATTGCCGGAATCGAAATTAAAAATTTAAATGATTTTGAAATAAAGCTTCCGGGACAGGAACCTGTAAAACAATTTATCATTGAAAATAAAATTGAAGATGTTTTTCAGAATTTCTCGGATCTTTTCGAATGCGAAAAAACGGCAGATCCTATAGAACAGACTGCACAAAGCCTTTTCGGATATACCAGTTTCGAGGCGGTTCAGTTTTTTGAAAATATTCAGTTCAAAGCGCAGAGTCCCGAAGTTGAAATCCCGATTCTTCGTTACCGATTATATCAATATGTTATTGCCATCAATCATTACAATGATGAAATGCATATTATTGAAAATCAGATGGAAGGTGTAAAATCTGAATTTTACCTTCTTGAAAGCTTAATCAAGAATCTGAATTCTGTAATTTATCCTTTTGAAAAAGAAGGAGCAGAAACTTCTAATATTACGGATGAAGAATATATTGAACTCGTAAAAACAGCTCAGAAACATTGCATGAGAGGCGATGTCTTTCAATTGGTTTTAAGCAGAAGATTTCAGCAGAAATTTAAAGGAGATGAATTCAATGTCTACCGTGCATTAAGAAACATCAATCCTTCCCCTTATTTATTTTTCTTCGATTATGGCAACTACAAACTCTTCGGTTCAAGCCCTGAAAGCCAGTTAATCATCAAAAACAACAAGGCCGTTATTCATCCGATTGCCGGAACATTCAAAAGAAGAGGACATTTTGAAACTGATCTCCAGTCTATCGAAACTTTAAAAAATGATGAAAAAGAAAATGCAGAACACACTATGCTTGTTGATCTTGCAAGGAATGATCTTGGAAAACTCGGAAAAAACGTAACGGTAACCAAATTAAAAGAAATACAGCTTTTTTCGCACGTTATCCACATGGTAAGCGAAGTGACAGCAGATCTGCAGGAAAATGTAAATCCTTTCGAAATGGTGGCAACAACTTTTCCGCAGGGAACTTTAAGTGGAGCCCCGAAACACAGAGCGTTGCAGTTAATTAACCAATATGAAAAAGATTCCAGAGGATATTATGGCGGGTGCATCGGGATGATTGGCTTGAACGGAGACTGCAATCAGGCAATTATGATCCGTACTTTTTTAAGTAAAAACAATACGCTTTATTATCAGGCAGGAGCCGGACTTGTAGCAAAATCAAACCCCGAAAGTGAGCTTCAGGAAGTAAACAATAAACTGAATGCCCTGAAAAAAGCAGTGGAAAAAGCGGAGAAATTAGTGAATAGTTGATTGAGTCTAGTTGACAGAATTTAGACGTCTGGACTGAATCCAGAAAACTATCAAATTTAATTTATGATTCAACTTAAAATTGTCTAAAAGAAAAAGTTTTAATCCTTTTCAAAAATTGCTAAACGGATTTATTAATTATTACAGAAAAAAATAAAAATGAATAATACAGAACCATCAACAAACAACCAAAAGCCATCAGCTAAAGTTCTCGTATTCGATAACTACGACAGCTTTACCTACAATCTGGTTCAGATTATCGAGAGAGTTTTGGATACCAAAGTGGATGTGGTAAAGAATGACCAGATCAGTCTGGAAGAAATCGATCAGTACGATAAAATCGTACTTTCACCCGGTCCCGGAATTCCGGAAGAAGCCGGAATTTTACTGGATCTGATCAAAGAATACGCTCCTACAAAAAGCATTTTAGGCGTATGTCTCGGTCAGCAGGCGATTGCAGAAGCTTTTGGAGGAAGTTTAACCAATCTTTCCGAAATTTTTCACGGAGTGGCAACTTCCGCAGATTTCGTAAAAGAAGATACCAAAATTTTTAAAAATCTATCCAGCGGAATTGAAGTCGGAAGATATCATAGCTGGGTTGTTAACCGCGAAGATTTACCGGAAGAACTGGAAATTACCGCAGTAGACAAAGATGGAATGATTATGGCGTTACAGCACAAAAAATATGATGTTCATGGCGTACAGTTTCATCCGGAAAGCATTCTTACTCCACAGGGAGAAATTATCATTAAAAATTTTTTACTCAATTGAAAACAGCACAAATTCCCTCAACCATAAAACCTCCACAAATGAAAGAGATCCTGCAATACCTTTTTAATCATCATACCTTGTCCAAATCTGAGGCAAAGGCGATTATGATTGAGATTGCCCAGAATAAATTCAATGCAACCGAAGTTACGGCTTTTATAAGTGTTTTCCTCATGCGAAATATCACGCTTAAAGAGCTCGAAGGCTTTCGTGAAGCCCTTCTGCAAATGGCAGTTCCCGTAAACATAGATTCCGGAGATGCCATTGATATTGTAGGAACGGGCGGTGACGGAAAAAACACTATCAATATCTCAACTTTAGCAAGTTTTGTAGTTGCAGGAGCGGGACAGAAAGTAACGAAACACGGAAATTACGGAGCTTCTACCATCACCGGAGCTTCCAATGTACTGGAAGAACTGGGCTACGAATTCA
Organism: Chryseobacterium urinae; assembly: GCF_030518295.1. Taxonomy (NCBI): domain Bacteria; kingdom Pseudomonadati; phylum Bacteroidota; class Flavobacteriia; order Flavobacteriales; family Weeksellaceae; genus Chryseobacterium; species Chryseobacterium urinae. The sequence continues at coordinate 20,329 of NZ_JAULSJ010000018.1, forward strand.
AAAACAGTTCGGAAAAACTTCAGGAAGATCTTGAAAAAGCCAACATCTGCTTTTTACATGCACCCTATTTTCATCCGGCACTGCAATCGGTTGGTGCGCTGCGCAGAGCTTTAGGTCTCAGAACTTTCTTCAACCTTCTCGGTCCGCTTGTGAATCCTGCAAAACCTCAGTTTTCCATGATCGGCGTTTACAATCTGGAAATCGCAAGAATTTACCAGTATTTATTGCAAAAAGATAACCGTCACTTTACTCTGGTTCACGGGATGGACGGCTACGACGAGATCAGCCTTACCCACGACAGTAAAATTATTACCAAAAAAGGAGAAGAAGTCTATTCCACAGAAGATCTAGGTTTTGATTCTATCACGCATGAAAGCATAAAAGCAGGCGAAACACCTCAGGAAACGGCAAAAATTTTCAGAAATATTCTTCAGGGAAAAGGAACGGAACAACAGAATGCTGTCGTATTGGCAAATGCAGCGGTTGCCCTTTATCACACCGATAAATTCGGAAGCTATGAAGATTGCCTTTTGATGGCGAAAGAAAGTTTACATGGAGGAAAAGCATTAAGAAGTCTGCAACTTCTTTTGGAATAATACTTTTTCATTTCATTATCGGTCTTTTGTCATTCAGAGCGAAACGCAGTGAAGTGAAGAATCTATAAAAACACAGAATATGCTGAAAACTTTAGGTACACATAACTACATTTAAAAACAGATTTCTCACTTCATTTCATTACGTTCGAAATGACAATGAATAGTAAATTAAAAAGAAAGATGAATATTTTAGATAAAATCATACAAAGAAAAAAAGAAGAGGTTTCCTTCTCGAAATCGAATACTTCAGTCTCAGCATTGAAGGAATCTGAATTTTTCGGAAGAGAAAATTTTTCACTGAAAGAAAGCTTAAAAAAGAGAAGCGGAATCATTGCTGAATTCAAAAGACAGTCACCCTCAAAAGGAATTATTAATGATACAGTTTCACCTTTAGAAGTGGTTTCCGCATATGAAAAGTTCGGGGCGAGCGGAATTTCTGTTTTAACGGATCGTGATTTTTTCGGAGGAAGTTCTGAGGATATTCTGAATGTAAGAAATTCTGTAAATATTCCGATCCTGCGAAAAGATTTCATGATTGATGAATATCAGTTTTATGAAGCCAAAAGCATCGGTGCAGATGTTATTTTGCTGATTGCAGCCTGTCTTTCACCGCAGCAGGTTTCAGAATTTACAGAACTTTCTCACGAGTTGGGATTGGAAGTATTACTGGAAATCCATACCGAAGAAGAGCTGAAACACATCCATAAAAATATTGATCTTGTGGGAATTAACAACAGAAATTTAAAAGATTTCAAAGTAGATCTGCAACATTCCGTTAATTTGAAAAATCAGCTTCCGAAAGACATTCTGTCTGTTGCCGAAAGCGGAATCTACAACGAAGAAGATTTCAGATACTTAAAAAATGAAGGTTTCGACGGATTTCTGATGGGTGAATATTTTATGAAACATGAAGATCCCGGAAAAAAATTAGCTGAATTTATTTCGAATACAGGAATTTAAAAATCAGGTATGAATTTTACAGACAACGATCTATTGACGAATAAAACCGCTCTGAAGCTAAAAGTTTGTGGATTAACCCAATCTGATCAGATTCAGAAGTTAATATCTTTACAGACAGACTTTCTCGGTTTTATCTTTTATGAGAAATCGCTCAGGTATGTTTTGAAACATTTGAATCCGGAACAGATTTCAGCAATTGAACATTCAGGGAAAGTCGGCGTTTTTGTAAATGAAAACTTAGAAAAAATAGTTGAAACAACAGAAAAAGCAAAACTGAATTTCATACAGCTTCACGGCGATGAAGATGAAAATTTTATTACAGAATTAAGAAAAAAATTAAATTCTGAAATCAAAATCATCAAAGTAATCCGAATTGGAAGCCAAAACTCTGATGAACTTCAGAAAACAATCAATCAATATGCGCAAACAAACGATTATATTCTTTTCGATACCGATTCAAAAACATTTGGAGGAACAGGAAAAACCTTCGACTGGAATCTGTTAAACGACATTGAAATTCCCCTTCCCTATTTTTTAAGTGGCGGAATTTCAGAAGAAAATACAGAAAACATCGGCATTTTACAACAAAAGCCTTTTGCTCTGGACATCAATTCGAGGTTTGAAACAGAACCCGGAGTTAAAAACATCAGCCAGATAAAAATATTTAAAGAAAAACTGATCTGATCATAAATTAAACACAATAAAAATGATTGTCCGTAATTTGTCGTAATTAGAAAACCTTTGAGTTCTTTGCTGAGTGAAACGCCTTTGCGAACTTAAAAACAGTTGGTATATAAAAGAATCTTAGCGATTCTTTGCGTTAAAATTAAGCATTATGATCAATAACGGATAATCAATAATAAAAAAACAAAAAACATTGAAAAAATATTATTCGAGAAAACTGAAGCTTTTAAAATTTAAGAAATTAAATCTTGAAGAGATCGGAAAATCCGTTCGCAGAGTCCTGTTTTCTCAAAAATTTGAAAATGAAAAAGTAGAAAGACTGCATGATTTTGTCTCTGAAAATGACAGCAATACAGAATATTGGTACATCGGAGGATTATTAAGTGATTTCATCGAAATCATTAAAAATTTTCACAAAGAAGATGTCGAATATTTCTTTAAAACCATTCATTTCTGGGACAGCTATCATTTGGTGGTGATTGCCGATAAATTACTCGACAGCAACGTAAAAGCCGGTGTGAAATATGATTTCGGAATCGTTTACTGTAAAATTTTCTGCCTGTATGAGAAATTCGATTCTTATTATCTTGTTGATAATCTTGAAATTGCGATTACCATGTACAACTCGAAATTAGATTTAGATATTTTAATAGATTTAACTGCAAAACTGCATTTGCTGCATCAGAACAAACAGATTAGCAGACAGCAGTTTGATTATAACCTTTCACTGATAAATACATTACAAAATGAATTATAGAAACCCCGACGAACACGGATATTATGGAGAATTCGGAGGCGCTTTCATCCCGGAAATGCTCTACCCGAACGTAGAGGAACTGCAAAAAAACTATCTTGACATTATTGAATCTGAAGATTTTCAACAGGAATATCAGGATTTGTTAAAAAATTACGTAGGACGTGCAACACCACTGTATTTTGCGAAAAATTTAAGCCGGAAATACAATACCAAAATTTACTTAAAGAGAGAAGATCTCAACCACACCGGTGCACATAAAATCAATAACGCTTTAGGACAGGTTTTGTTGGCAAAACGTCTCGGCAAAAACAGAATTATTGCCGAAACCGGAGCCGGACAGCACGGCGTTGCCACCGCTACAGCCTGCGCGCTTTTAGGACTGGAATGCATTGTTTACATGGGCGAAGTCGATATCCAGAGACAGGCTCCCAATGTTGCAAGAATGAAAATGCTCGGCGCAAAAGTCGTTCCCGCAACTTCAGGTTCCAAAACCCTGAAAGACGCCGTCAATGAAGCCTTAAGAGACTGGATCAACAATCCCGTGACCACTCATTACGTGATCGGAAGTGTGGTCGGTCCGCATCCTTTTCCGGATCTTGTGGCGAGATTTCAGAGTGTGATTTCAAAAGAGATAAAAGAACAGCTTCTGGAACAGGCAGGAAGAGAAAATCCGGATTACATCATTGCCTGTGTTGGCGGCGGAAGCAATGCAGCAGGCGCTTTTTACCATTTTGTAAACGAAAAAGACGTGAAAATTATTGCTGCTGAAGCCGGTGGTTTCGGTGTAGAATCCGGAAAATCTGCCGCAACGACTTTTCTGGGAACTTTAGGCATTCTTCACGGAAGCAAAAGCCTTGTAATGCAGACCAATGACGGACAGGTTATTGAGCCCCACTCCATTTCCGCAGGACTGGATTACCCCGGAATCGGACCTTTTCACGCGAATTTGTTCAGGGAACAAAGAGCAGAATTTTTCAGCATCAACGACGATGAGGCTTTGAAATCAGCATTTGAGCTCACCAAACTCGAAGGCATCATTCCCGCTCTGGAAAGCTCTCACGCGCTCGCGGTTTTCGATAAAAAGAAATTTAACGAAGACGATATTGTAGTCATTTGTCTCAGTGGTCGCGGAGATAAAGACATGGAAACGTATCTGAAACATTTGTAAAATAATTCGGGCGATAATTTCCGTCTTCCACTCCCGCTTTTTTGTTCCGCTTTGCTGCACAAAAAGAGCTCCGTTCAAGCCGGATCGCATCGTCAACATAAAAAGTAATTTTTGTCATTACAAAGAACTGATGAACTTACACTTTATTTAACCACAAAAGTCACAAAAGATAAACTAAATGATTAGTGTTTATCAATAAAAAGATCTCAACAGTTTTCAAAAAATCTTTGATTTTTTACACTTTTGAAAGCTTAAAATATATTATAATCATACATTATAAATATCTTTTGCACCTTTTGCGGTTAAAATAAAAAACATTTTAAGCAGATTTTACGAAATGACATCATTAAAAAGCATTTTTAAATGAAAAAACTAAATATATACTTCACCGCAGGAATTCCCGAACTGGAAAATACTGCTGAAATCATACAGGTAATTCAGGATTCCGGCGCAGAGATGATCGAAATCGGGATGCCGTATTCCGATCCTGTTGCAGACGGTCCCGTTATTCAGCAGGCTCATGAATTAGCCCTGAAAAACGGAATGACGATCGAAAAACTGTTCTCACAATTGAAATCCATTAAAAACGAAATAAAAGTTCCTTTAATTTTAATGGGCTATATCAATCCGGTGCTGCGTTTCGGATTTGAAGAATTCTGTGCAGCATGTTCGGAAAGCGGAGTTTCAGGATTAATTATTCCCGATCTCCCTCCCATTGAATTTGAGAAAAATTACCAGAAAATTTTAGCAAAATACCATCTGAATTTCACCTTTCTGGTGACTCCCGAAACTTCGGACGAAAGAATTTTATACCTCGATTCCTTAAGTTCAGGATTTTTGTATGCGGTAAGTTCGTCTTCAACCACCGGAAACGATCAGGCTGTTCTCAAAAACGAGGAATATCTTTCAAGATTAGCTTCACTTCCTTTGAAAAATCCGGTGATGATCGGTTTCGGAATCAAATCAAAAGAAGACTTCGAAAATGTAACCGAAAAAGCGGATGGCGGAATCATCGGAACTGCTTTCGTCAACATTTTACTTCAAAATAGAGACTGGAAGACCAAAGCTATAGATTTCATCCATTCCATTAAAGCCTAAAAATCACTAAATTTGTGTATTCAAAAAATGATATGAATACAATTCAGAATAAAGTAGTAGAATTTGAAGACTTAGGAACGCGGGAATATCAGTCGGCGTGGGATTATCAGGAATCTCTGATGAAAAACATCATAGATCTGAAAATTAAAAACCGCGATCTTCCTGCGGAACAGCACAACGAAACGCCCAATCATTTTCTTCTCGTGGAACATCCTCATGTGTATACACTGGGAAAAAGCGGGCATGAAGAAAATATGCTTGCCGGAATTGATAAACTGAAAGAGATTGATGCCACTTTCGTAAAGGTAAACCGCGGCGGAGATATTACGTATCACGGTTACGGACAGATTGTAGGTTATCCTATTTTAGACCTTGAAAATTTCTTCACGGATATTCATAAATACATGAGAAATCTGGAAGAAGTCATCATCAGAACTATTGCCGAATACGGATTGAAAGGCGAACGTTCTCCCGGAGAAACCGGAGTCTGGCTGGATGTGGGAAGACCTTACGCGAGAAAGATCTGTGCAATGGGCGTAAAAGCTTCCCGCTGGGTAACTTTACACGGATTTGCCTTAAATGTTAATACGGATATGCGTTATTTTGAATACATCATTCCGTGCGGAATTAAAGACAAACAGGTAACTTCCTTAAAAAGAGAACTGGAAAGAGAACTCACTCCTGAAGAAATGGAAGATATTAAAGCGAAAATAAAAAAGCATTTTACAGAGGTTTTCGAAGCGGAACTTATTGCTAAGTAATTTTTACTAAATAACATTTCCCTGCATATTGCGATATGCAGGGATTTTTAATTAAAAAATCAATATTAGACGTACGTTCGGCGTTCCGTAGGAACGCTATCTTTAGAAAATTCATTGAGAATTACAGATATCAATCCTACGGATTGATTGATGAACTGATTATTATTTCTACACAGATTCTGCTCCTAAAGGAGCAAAGATTTTTACTATAAACAACTTAAATAACCTGAGTTCGGGATAAGAAATAAATTTAAATAATTGATTTATAGTATTGTATTAATTTATCGCAAAGAAAAACAAAAGTTTTTTCTACTTATTGAAAGTTTGTAAGCTAAACAAAGGCACTTCGTTTATTTAAAAAACACAAAAATGGTATTACTTTGATAAGTTTTACGCCTTTGTATATCTTAAAAGCTGAATTCCTGATAATTGAATCTCTTTGTTTAACCTTGCGGTTAAGAAGACTTATCCCGAACTCACCTTAAATAGAAAAACAGAAAGATTTCAGCCAAAGCTTATCATCAATTTTGCCCAACCTAACCTTGATTGTAATCTTCGCATCAGACTGAAGTTCGGTAAGAGTGATGAAACAAGATCAATTTATGACCCATTAATTTCATCGAACTCACGTTAAATACATTTGCCCAATTTAATTTTTCCAGTATTCATCGGTAATCTGAATGCATGATAAAATTTCTTAAAAATTTTGAATTTTATATTCAATTTTTTATTACTTTTAAAATCACAACGCAGTGAACTATTAAGAATAAACTGCACCTCATTAACCACAAAAATTAAAACTATGAAAAAATTTCTGCTATCCGCAATGGCATTTGTGATGGTACTTTCCTCTAATGCCTGTTCAGATTCCAGTGCCAATCAGGATCCGAATCTTGTTGCAAAAGAAACCAATGAAAATGCCATGAGAGACTTTGGCAGCACTATTCCGGTAGGGATTCAAAAAGAAGGCAATGTACTGAAAGTTTCTTTCATCATTTCGGCGCAGTTCTATGAAATTGAAGACAGCAAAGAGAATGAAGCCTTCATCTCAATGATTCAATCAGCGGTCGAAAATGAAACTCCGGTTCATGTTTTTCTGAAAAAAAATTCCAACGAAATTGCCAAAGTTGAAAAAGCAACAGATGAAGATGTTACTTACTTCAAATCCATCTTCACCAAAGAAACTCAAAGCGAAACCAGCAAAGCAGTAAGTGTAATTCCGAATCAGGCGACTCTGAACAATCTTTTCACACAGATCAAAAATCAGTCCTGCGGAACTTCTACAGCTTCTTCACCATGCATCACGTTCAGATATGCAGTAGACGGATGTTATGCAAGAGCTCATAAAATGAGACAAATCCTTCTGAATGCAGGTTATGACTGCGAAAAACAATTCGTCTACGGAAACCTGAAAGCTTCTACAGGAACGTGCTGTGTTTCGTGGGGATATCACGTAGCTATTTTGGTAAGCTTTAAAAATGCTTCCGGTGTGGTGGAAAAAAGAATTATAGATCCTTCTCTTTTCACCTCCGGACCGGTAACTGATATTGCATGGAGAAATGCGTGCGTAAATACAAGCTGTGGTTCCGCCTCTGCTTCTTCTTACGCCAATACGGCAGGAAATGTATATTACAGAAGCCCATCCGGTTCGCTGCTTTATGACAACAATTATATAAACACGAATTGCGTACTGACAACATTTTCAACATTGTCCGGATGCTCTCCAGTTCCGGCTCCAAGTGTAGCAAGCTGCGGATTCTAACAAATCTTTTATATAGCTCCTGCAATTATTTGTTATTTTGCAGGAGCTTTTTAAAATCATATTTTCATGAAATTCTTAACCTATATTCTCTTCATAATAATGATGGTCATTTCCTGCTCCGGCAATCAGAGTTCACAGAATATTACATGGTATAACAATTCGGTGATTAGTGATATTACAGATGATCCGGATCGGCCGCAGGAATTTGCCCGTGTTTCCATAGGAATCAGCGCGCAGGTTTTCTATCTTTCAAAAAAATCTCAGGATTATACTCATCTTATCGAAAAGGCAACTTTAAGTCTTAAGAAAAGTAAAAAATATGATATTGGCATTGAAAATAAAACCAATATTATCAGACAGATCAAAGACGTAAAATAATCTTTTCATCACATTATCATTTGATTACAGATATTCCGGCATCAATTCTCAATTCGGCTCCGTGAATGTAAGATGCTTCATCGGAAGCAAGAAAAAGTACCGCTTTTGCAATTTCCGAGGGTTCTCCCTGTCTTTTAAAAGGAATGGTAGGAATAATATGCTGTACCGCTTCATCAATCTGTTCTGAATTTAAACCCGTATTATTAAAAATATTGGTTTTGATATGTCCCGGACTGATTCCGTTTACGCGGATTCCCTTGTCCATAAGCTCAGAAGCAAAAGTCTTAATGAAACTTTGTACCGCCGCTTTTGCAGCAGAATATACTGAAAAATTGGACATTCCGAATTCTGTGACAAAAGAAGTATTAAACACAACCGAACTCCCCTCTTTCATTAAAGGAAGCATCTGCTGAACTGTAAAAAAGCTGCCTTTTACCAGCATATTGAAAAGCTCATCAAAATGATGTTCATCCACATTTCCAATCGAAGCAAATCTTCCGTATCCTGCATTTGCAAATACCAGATCGATATGTTCCGTTAATTTTTCAGCTTCATTTCTAAGATTCATCAGATCGCTTATTTTTCCGGCATCCGAAACAATTCCGAACGCATTTTCGCCTAGCTTTTTTACGGCATTTTTTACATTTTCTTCACTTCTTCCGGTGATGATTGCCTTTCCTCCTTCTTCTATAAACTGTTGTGCTGTTGTGAATCCCATTCCGTTGGTTCCGCCTGTAATCAGAGCGGTTTTGTTTTTAAATCTCTGCATTGTTTTTGGTTTAAAATTCTTCAGCAAAAATGGAAAGTTCAGTCTTCAGAAAAAATCCGATTCCTGCGATGTTTTAAGAAGGTTTTAAAAATTTTTAAATTAAATTTAACAAAATTAAATTGCGTGCAATTTAATTTGGCAATATTTTTGCATCATAGTATTCAAATAAAAAAATTAACAAAATGTCATTAATAGAAGATTTAAACTGGAGACACGCTGTAAAAGCATATGATCCAACAAAAAAAGTATCAGAAGAAGATTTAAATAAAATTTTAGAAGCCGCAAGACTCGCTCCTACTTCTTCCGGATTACAGCCTTTCCGTGTGATCGTAGTAGAAAATCAGGAATTAAAAGAAAAAATGGTTCAGGGAGCTTTGAATCCTGAAGTAATGAGAGATTCTTCTCATGTTCTGGTTTTCGCGGCATGGGACAGCTACTCCGATGAGAAAATCGATAAAGTGTACGATCATCACACCGATGTAAGAGATTTGCCGAGAGGAAGATTTTCAAGCTACACCGATAAAATTAAAGAAATCTACGGTGCGCAGACTCCAGAAGAACATTTCGCGCATACTGCAAGACAAACGTATATTGCTTTAGGACTTGCTATGGCTCAGGCTGCGGAACTTAAAGTAGACAGCACTCCTGCAGAAGGTTTCAGCAATGAAGTGGTGGATGAAATTTTGGGCTTGAGAGATTTAGGCTTAAAAAGTGTGAGTTTACTGTATTTAGGATACAGAGACGAGAAAAACGACTGGCTGTCGCACATGAAAAAAGTAAGAATTCCGATGGAAGAATTCATCATCAAAAAATAAAACCTTTTCATTTTTCAGAAATCATGGAAAATCCCGAATTTTTAAAATTAGAAAACCAGCTCTGCTTTCCTTTATATGTTATTGCGAAAGAAATTACGGGGCTTTACCGTCCTTTTCTTGATGAGCTGGATATTACCTATCCTCAGTATCTTGTGATGATGGTGCTTTGGGAACATGACGGACTTCCGGTGAACAGCATCGGCGAAAAGCTGTATCTGGACAGCGGAACACTTACACCGCTTCTTAAAAGACTTGAAAATAAAGGATTTATCGAAAGAAGAAGAAAAAAAGAAGATGAACGTGTGGTGGAAGTTTTCATCACAGAATCCGGCAGAAATTTACAGGAAAAAGCCTGTGGAATTCCGGAAAAATTATTTCAGAAAATCGGAGCATCGCCTGAAGACTGGAAAGCTCTGAAAGAAAATGTTCAAAAAATATTAACTAAAATAGAAAAATAAATGAAAACTTTGTATACAACAAAAGTAACTGCAACAGGAGGAAGAAACGGACACGTAAAAAGCGAAAACGGAGTTCTTGATCTGGACGTGAAAATGCCTAAAGCTTTAGGCGGAGCCAATGACGATTTCACCAACCCTGAAATGCTTTTCGCAGCAGGATATTCCGCATGTTTCGACAGTGCACTGAACCGAGTAATTTCTTTGTCTAAAGCAAAAACCGGAGAAACTACGGTAACGGCGGAAGTAAGCATCGGACAATTGGAAAACGGCGGTTTCGGATTGGCGGTTCAGCTTGATGTGAACATTCCTGAAGTTTCTATTGAGGAAGCACAGGCTTTAACAGAGAAAGCGCACCAAATCTGTCCGTACTCTAATGCGACAAGAAATAATATCGAAGTAAAACTTTCAGTTACGAACAACTAATTCAGCATTTTACGGAATAAATATCAAAATCTGTTTCTTTGGAAGCAGATTTTTTTTGTTTAGTTGGATAAGAAACTTTAAACAGAAATTTGTTTCATCCGAAAAACGTTTATATGTTTGTTGTAAACTTCAAACATAGATAAAAAGTTTGTTTAAACTCATTTTAAATTTAACCGCAAAAGGTACACAAAAGTCTTTATTGGATTTATTCAAGGTATTTCAAAAGTCTGCAAAGAGAAAAAATCTTTGATATTTTTTAAACTTATGTGCTCTTTTTCCCCATTTGAGTATTAAACTTAAACTAATAAAGTGTTACAATCTTTTGCATCTTTTGCGGTAAAAAAGTTTAAACAGAATTTCTTTAAAAACCATAATCATTTGAAAAATCTTTTCACCTTATTCATCACAATTTTTAGCTATCTTCAGTTGTATGCTCAACATACGTATGTTTTTTTCGGTTCCTTTAACTGGGAAAAAGAAACGGAGGGAATTTATGTGTACGAATTGAATACTCAAAACGGAAAACTATCGAAAATTGCTTCTGTTTCGGGGATTTCAAATCCTTCTTTTCTCACTTTGTCACCGAACGGAAAATATCTTTTTGCGTGTACGGAAAGCAAAACAAAGAACGGCGGAAGCGTAAGCAGTTTTGAATTTAATGCTGATAAAAAAACTTTACAGTTCATCAGTAAACAAAGCAGCGGTGGTGAAAATCCGGTTTACCTGACGGTTCATCCAAGCGGAAAATGGCTCGTTAACGGAAATTATACGGAAGGAAGCGTTTCTGTTTACCCGATCTCAGAAAACGGAACTCTTGAACCTTTTGTGCAGAATATAAAATTTTCAGAAGGAAGTGTAAATCCTGACAGACAGAATCGTGCGCACATCCATTCCACCGTTTTTTCTCCGGATTCTGATTATCTATTTCTGCCTGATCTCGGAGCGGATAAAATTCGCGCCTATCGTTTTAACAATGAAAAAAATACACCTTTGCAGGAAGCTGAAATTCCTTTTATAAAAACAACTTTAGGAGCGGGACCGAGGCATTTTACCTTTCATCCGAATGGAAAATTCGCGTACTGTATTGAAGAAATGGGCGGTGCAGTCAGTGTTTATGCTTACGAAAACGGAAAACTGAATCCGCTTCAGAGGATTTTTACCCATCCTGAAACCTGTAAAGAAGATTTTGAAAGTTCTGATGTTCATATTTCGCCGGACGGAAAGTTTTTGTACGCTTCCAACCGCGGAAAAGAAAATAATATTGCTATTTTTTCGATTCAGGACGATGGAAGTCTGAAAACAATCGGTTATCAGTCTGTAAAAGGGAAACATCCGAGAACATTTAATCTCGATCCAAGCGGACAATTTTTAATCACCGCCAATACGGCAACGAATAATGTTACGGTTTTTAAAAGAAATCCTGAAACCGGTTTGCTGAAAAAAGCCGGAAGAAAAATTAAGATCAGAAATGTTTCGAATGTGCAGATCAGAAGATATTGATTGTTTTTTTACAGGTAATTTCGATTTTAACCGCAAAAGAGACAAAGAAAATTAAAGCGTTTATGATATTTGAGGTTCTCAAAAGAATAAAAACTTCTCTCATCTTTTTTGGTTCAATAAAAGTTGAAACAACTTATTGTATCTTTCAAATTGTAAAAAGTTACTATATGAAAATGTACATCATCGTTTTAAATACTGTTCCTGACAAATTAGTTCCTGTAATTACTGCACACGCTTCTTTAGCCTGCTACAAAAAATTTGAGGACAACGAAAATATGATTCAATGGATCAGCGGAATATTCAAAAAAGTAGTTTGTGTCGTAAACGAAACCGAGTTTAACAGTTTTAAAAATGAGACAGATTATGTTTTACTAACGGAATCTTCACTAGACAACAGAGAAGTCGCTTTGGCATTTTGTCCGAAAGAGGAATATCCGAAAAAATTTAAATTTCTGAAAATGTGGACTCCACAGAATATCTGAATTACCTCGTCCCAGAATCGCTCTTCTTAAAAGCATCCACTTTCTGATAAGAATCGTTTTTCTCTTTTTCTTTTTTGTCTGAAATTAAAATTCCGAAAAGATGATCGATTTCGTGCTGGAAAATAACAGCTGTAAAACTTTCCACAATTTCCGAATATTTCTGACCTTTTAAATCGACATATTCAAGCTGAATGACTTTGCTTCGGTAAAACTGATCTCTGAAATCGGGAATCGAAAGATCGCCTTCCGGACCTAAATTCTGTAATTCTGATCTCCAGACAATGACAGGATTGATGAAATATTCCAACGGTGTGCCTTTTTTATCAAAACGCTGAACCCAGATTACTTTTCTGTTGATTCCAACCTGTGGTGCGGCAATTCCCACTCCGCCATCGGTGGAAAGTAAAGATTCTTTCATTCTGCTGACTAAAACTGCCGTGTTTTTATCCAACGGATCGATTTCTGCAGAAAGGCTTAATAATGTTTTGTGCTGATTTTCATCTGTGGTCTGGTAAATCGGCAACGCAGAATTTTTATCTCCCTGATTGATAATGGAAATTTCGTTTGGTGTCAGTTTTTGAGCGTTCATCAAACCGATGAAAAGGATGAAAAGAAGGGATATTTTTTTCATTTTTCTGAATGTTTTGCAAAGATAAATATTGCAGGCTAAGTTTTGTCTGTTTTGGTTAAAGCCTATTTGAATATTGATAAAAAGCAATGAAAAATATGCAGACCTCATTGCCTTTTAAACGAATCATTGTCATTCTGACGAAGGAAGAATCTGCTTGAAATTCTCACACACTTTTAATCTAAATGAAAACATAACTTTTTACTTTTCACTTTTTACCTGGCTCTTTCTCAATACGTTTTCGTCATATCACTGGGAATGATCAGATTAAAATCGGTGGGAATGTAATCTTTCTCAGGAACTTTTAATTCAGGATCATCCGATTCAAAAACAGAAATCACCGCCATTTTCAGGTTCGGATTCTTTTGTTGAATGTACCAGTAAATCCCGCCAAATTCCTTGCTGTGGTAGTTTCCGTTGTAATGGATGAATGTTTTTCCGGATTGCAGATTTTTCAGGATAGATTCCGCCATAGTCGCATCTTTTATTGCCTGAGCGGAAATAAAATTCATCACTTTGGTTCCGTCTGCGTGATCGCCCATCATCGCTTTCATTTCAGGGTAACCCGGTGTTTCAAGCGTTACTTTTATGGGAAGTTGTGCGATGTAAGATTTTTCTTTTTCAGATAAATTATTCAGAGATTCCAGACCTTCTTTGGCGGTTTGGGATGCATATTTTCTGGGAATATTGGTTGCGATGAAGTTCAGCTTTTTTGCTTTGGCAAAATCAACCAAAGGTTTATAATCGGTCGTGAAATTATTCCAGAGTCTTGCGGAATCTTTCAGTGTTTTCGCTTCTATTTTCCCGTTGAGATATTGATTCAATTGCGGCTGATTGTCTCTTTCGAACATTTCAGCACCTAAAATAAGCTGTCCGTTTTTCTGAGTATACAAACCTTCCGTCACTTTAAGCTGTAACCAATGGTTGATGGAGTTGTTATGATTTTCACCAAAGAAAACCACGTCGTAATCAGCCAGTTGTCTGATGAGTTTTTCAGGCTTTACTGATTTTCCTTTTTTGTCGTAAAACTGATAGGCTTTAAATTGCTGTGCCTGAAATGAGCAGAACATAGAAATAAACAGAGCGGTGAAAAGATTTTTCATTTTAATTTTGTTTTTTAAGCACGAATGGCTTTACAAATATCACGATATAATTTTAATTTTCTGTTGTTTTTTTAAACACTAATATCACAAATGGTTTCACGAATATCACGATATAACTTTAATTTTTTAATGATCCATTGTTTATTTTAACGCGAAGCTTTTTTTAAACACTAATATCACAAATGGTTTCACGAATGACACAAGGTAACGTTGATTTATTTTAACGCAAAGTAGATATTTTAAGGTAAATATTTTAAAGTAAGCAAAGTTATTCAGATTTCATCTGTTATTAAGCGAACGTTTTATGATTGCATTTGGCAATGTCTTAGCTGAGTGGCTAGTTCTATCATTTGCTGAACGAAGTGCCCTTGCGAACGAAAAAATATGCTCAATTAGGTCAAAAAGACTTCGCGTTCTTCGCGTTAAATATCGTATCATTCGTGAAAAATATTAGTGCGATTCGTGTTTAAAAAAGCTTCGCATTAAAATAAATCAACGTTACATTGTGTCATTTGTGAAAAGTACTCGTGCCATTTGCGTTTAAATTAAAAAAAGCCGCCTGTAAAAAACAAAACGGCTTAAAGAAACTATCTAACTATTTCAATTTATTTTTCAAGATCGGCAACGAGGTCTTTCCATTCCTGCAGTTCCGGGATTCCGGGTTTTCTTTTTCCGAAAAACTGAACGATAAAATCGCCCTCTTTATTGAAAACTTCAATGGCGGTCACTTCTCCGTCTTCCGTCGGTTTTTTCACAATCCATGCTTCCGCAATTTTGGTTACGTCCAGATGCAGATTGAAATCAGGATCCATCACGTTGAACCATTGCTGATGCCAAAGTGTTTTTTTCACATTTCCCGTATGAATCTGGATGATTCCTCTGTTTCCGACAAAAATCATGATCGGAAGTTCTTTTTCCGATGCATCTTCCAGTACGTTTACGACTTTTGAGCTTTCAATTTTCTTTGCAAAACCTTCGGGAGCCAGTCTCAACGCCTGCGTTCTGCTCACTCCGAATTTTCGGGTCATCATAAAGAAATCGTGGGTATCTTTCAGATTTGTCCATGCTTTTTGAAAGCCTTCTACATCAATTTCGGCATCCGGTTTTTCTTCTGCTTTCGGAGCTGCTTTTTCAAAATCGAAAGATCCGTTCTGCTCTTCTGCTTTATATTTTTCTGCCATTTCATCGAATGCAGCTTCGTTACTGTCTTTGGTAAGGTAAATTTTATGCAGCGCCAAACCGTCTTTTCCGAAAAACTGAAGACTTTTTTTATCTCCTTCCACTACTGCGAAAGCAAATTTCCAGTGATTCAGGAAAATCCTTAAATCAATATCTTCTCCCACGAAAAGCTGTGCATGAGGACTGCTGAAATCGCCGTTCAGATACACTCCTTTTCTTTCGTGAACGCACTCTTCGTTGCGTGTAAGCGCCATTACTTTTCCTAACTGCTCCACTTCTGCTAAAATATTCTGGAATTCCGGCTTCAGAACCCTTACGCCTTCTCCTACGCTGGTTGCCAACAGATCTGCTTCACTTACTCCCAGTTCTGCTGCGGCATTTCGGATTCTCAGATGCGGATTTTCAGCTTTAAGAGCTTCCCATTTTTCCTTCAGATCGTTTACTAATGTGCTCATTTATTTATTTTTTAATGGTTAAAATTGTGTAATTTCTTGTGATGGTTTCTTCTCCGGTTTTGCTTTTTACTTCTTCCTGCCGTTCGGAAATTTTCATTCTTTTAAAATAACTTTTGGAAACGGTTTCCTCCATTTCATCGGTATTGTACAACGTAAAACCGAACTGTGTAAAAGGGAGTTTTTCCATGAAATCCCGCTGTCCGAAAGTGAGAACAAATGTTCCGTTGTCTTTCAGAACTCTGTAAATTTCATTGAGAAAGTATGTTGGTTTTTGCCAGAAATAAACAGTATTTACGGTAAATATTTTATCAAATGTTTTGTCTTCAAAAGGCAGTTCTGTTCCTTCATACAGGACAAATTCAGCCTGATTTTCAAAATCTTTATTCAGTTTTATGGCTTCGTGATGCATGGTTTCCGAAATATCAATTCCGGTATATTTTACATCAATGGCTTTGTTTAAAATATTTCCGACATGCCCTGCATTTCCATGACCGATTTCCAGAACGTGTTCGTTGTCTTCTATTAAAAGGGTCTGTATGCTTTCCAACGTCATTCCGATGTTGGTTTCATTCATCATTTCGCCAATCTCGATTCCTTTTTCTCCTTGAGGATGGGCGAGATTCTGTGCTAATATTTTCAGTTTTTCTGTATCCATATTATCCAAAAATAATCATTGGGTGCGAAGTTACCGGATGATTGCAGATCGTACACGGAAAATTGTAGGCTTCCCGGATATTTTCTGCGGTGAAAACCTCTTTCGGAGTTCCGTATGCGGCAACTTTTCCTGATTTCATTAATAAAACTTTATCGGCATATTGTGCGGCAAGATTGAGATCATGAAGAACAACAATCGCAGAATTGGCTTTTTTGGTAAAATTTTTAATGATTTCCAATGCTTTGTACTGATGTTTAATGTCTAAATTATTTAACGGTTCATCTAAAAAAACAAGTTTGTGGGCAATTTCGTTCTGAAGCTGCGCAAAAACCCTCGAAAGATGAACGCGCTGTTTTTCGCCTCCCGATAAAGTGTTGTATTCTCTTTCTTTTAAATGCAGAATATCCGTTTCATTCATCATTCGGTTTGTCGATTCATGGTCTTCTGTTTTGGGCTGTGCATCGAAATACGGATAACGCCCCATCATCACGACCTCTTTTACTTCCAGCGGAATATCGTTGCTGTTGTGCTGTGAAAATTTGGCTTTGTGTTTTGAAAGCTCTTTCACATTCCAGTCGTTGATATGCCTGTTTTTGAATACAATCTGCTGTTCAGATTTAATTTCATTAGCAAGAATACTCAGAAGGCTCGATTTTCCTGCTCCGTTTGGACCGACAATTGCCAGAAATTCGCCATATTCCAGATGAACGTCCACCGAATCCAGAATATGAAAAGTTTTATGCTGATAACTGATCTGATGCGCTTTTATCATAACAGTGATTTTTTAAATTTAATTAAAATCGCAATGAAAACCGGACCTCCCATTAAAGCGGTTAAAATCCCGATCGGAAGTTCCGAAGGTTCCACAATACTTCTGCTGAAAGTATCTGCCGTTAATAATAAAATGCTTCCGCACACCGCTGATAATGGTAAAATAACAGCATAGTCTGATTTAAACAAAAATCTTAAAATATACGGAACGATAAGCCCGACAAAACCAATGGTTCCTGAAAATGCCACACAGCTTCCTACCATTAAAGCCGTAATAAGGATGATCTGCTTTTTTAATCTTTCTACATTAATTCCCAAATGCTGTGCATCTTTTTCGCCTAACATCATTGCATTCAACGCTTTACCTTTTGGCAGTAAAACCGTGTATGAAATAACCAATACGATTCCCAAAATGATATTCTTCGTCCATGTTGCAGCGGCTAAACTTCCTAAATTCCAGAACGTTAAATCTCTTAACTGGTCGTCTTTTGAGATGTAAATCAGGAAACCTGTAATGGAAAATCCGATCGCTGTAATGGCAACTCCCGACAATAACATCATCACGACATTGGTTTTACCGCCGCTGGTTGAAATTCTGTACACCAGAAGCATGGAAATAAAAGATCCGATAAAAGCAGCAATCCCCACCAATGAAAACTGTACGGCTTCAGGAAGAAATTCTCTGAAATATCCTCCCAAAACGATGGTAATGGCTGCAAGCAGGGTTGCGCCGGAAGTGAGCCCGATTAAATCTCCCGTTGCCAGAGGATTTCTGAACAATCCCTGCAAACCGGTTCCCGAAACCGCCAACATACTTCCGATAAGGATCGCCATCACAATTCTGGCTGCTCTTACGTCCCAGACTACATATTTATCGCTCATTGTGAGTGACTGATCTCCGTTCATTATTTTTTGTAAAACAGTGAATGCAGACTGACCTCCGAAATCGTAAACTCCGGTGTTAAGCGACCATACTGCAATGATGCAAAGCAGTACGGTGCTTATGATGATGTAAACGGATAATTTACCTGGTGCTTTCAATCAGAAGTTGGTTTAATTCTACTGCTGCCTGTCCTAATCTTGGTCCGAAACCGGAAACAAGACCGCCGTCCATGGCAATAATTTTTTTATTTTTTCCGGCATTGGTTTGGGAAACTCCCGGCATTTTTAACGCGCCTTCGTTTCCTCCCGCTCCCTGCAATCCGCTCGTGAAGAAGAATAATACATCGGGATTTGCCTTTACAACCGCTTCCGGTGTTAAAGGTTTGAAATCTTCAAAACCATTAACGGCATTCTGTCCGCCTGCAATTTCAATTAAAGAAGCCATCGGTGTATTTTTTCCTGAAACCATGAGCATATTTCCTCTTGCATAGATGAACAGGACTTTCGGTTTTTTGGCAATCGGCTGAATCTGTTTCAGATCGGCATCAATTTTATCATTCAGTTTCTGATAATCTGTATTTCCGACTGCTTTCGCTACTTCTGCGATCAGTTTTTTAGTTCCGTCGACGGTAAATTCCTGTTTAAAAATTTCTGTTTTGATGCCGGAAGATTTAATTTTCCCCATCAGTTCGGGATTGATGTCTTTATCGGAAGCCAAAATTAAGGTGGGAGAAACTGCCATAATCGGCTCGATGGTCATTGATCTTACGTGTCCCAGATCTTTAGCTGTCGATTTAAGAGATTCGGGAAAAGTACTTGTCACGTCGGTTCCCACGATTTCTTTTTCGTGACCCAAAGCAGCTACAATTTCAGTGATTCCGCCATTCAGCGTTACGATTTTATGAGCAGATTTTGGAGCTTCAGAGCTTTGTTCTGTTTTATTTTCAGTAGAAGCTCCTTCTTTTTTGCAGGAATAGACTGCCATTAGTACAGATGCGGCAAGAATGAATTTTTTCATGATATCTTTTTACTTGATTTAAAATTTTTAGAACAAGGGTTTGTATTCGAACTGCGGATAGCCTCTTTCGCCGCTGCTGCTCGTAAGTCTGGTGAATCTCAGCTTAAAGTAATATCCGTCCGGATCTTTGATGACATAAAATACATCACCTTTCACCTGATATCCGGAAGGTCCGACTTCTCTCCAGTTTCCTCCGATAACGCGCTGATCGTTATAAATGAATTTAGACTGATCGATATCCGAAACTTTAAAATTATTGTAGGCTTCAACACCGGTTGTGGTTCCTGAAGCTTTTACTTCATAAGCTCCTGCTCCACCTACATTATTGATGGTGATAAAGTCTGCATACACATAGCTTCCAGCTCCTGTAATGGTATTGGTAAAGACCGAAAAGCAAAGATCCCATTTCTTTTTTTCAGGCTGAATGAAAAGTTCTTTTTCATTTTTCAGGCTGACGAAATTATAGTTGTACGCGGAGTTTTTATTGATGGTTAATTCCTTGTGAGAGGTTGAATTTAATGGGGCATATTTTATTTTATATCCTCCGTTTGAAGTTCTCGAGATCTGAATTTTCATCCATCCTCTGTTTTCTCCGGCTGTGGTAACGCTTCCAGCAGGAACATTTCCTGTGTAAATTCCTTTCCCCATGTTCAGAAGGTATACTGCATTTTCAGATTCGCTGGGATTAATTTCTTCAATCGCGGTGTAACCCATGGGAAAATTTCCTTTCACATCATCAATATAAATGGTGTTGGAAGGGTTAAAATTCGCAACCTGTACAAGATCCTGCAAACCGGAAACCTGAGATTCTGTGACCAAATCGATATTCGCAGCATTCGGGATTTTTCCTGCTGCCATCATTAGAGAAGAATTAAGAATGACTTTAAAATTGCTTCCTGAATACAAAGCGAGATCCCAGTCGGTTCTTTTGGTCAGCACTTCAGAATCCGTTCCCAGATCAAACCAGACCTGATTGGGCTGTGTAGGTCCGCCAACGGTAGGATTCACGATGGAACCTTCAATTTTTGATATGGCAACGGGATCTTCATTATCATTAATACAGGACTGGGTGATAAATGATGTCCCGATGAAGAGGTAAAGCAGTATTTTTTTCATTTCAATGATTATTTTTAAAAGTTGTAGGTTAGTCTGGTGAAGTAGCTTCTGCCGTAGAAAAGGTTCGAGTTCGGATCGGTGGTTCCATGTGCGGTTCCGGCAACGGTGGTGTCTCTTACGGATGAAACATCAAAAATGTTTTTGACTCCTGCACTGAGTTCAAAATGATTTTTGAAAAAGGGCTGACTTACGACGAAATCCATCATGTTAAAGTTGCCGCGCTCTCCCACATAATAAAAAGGATGGGCAATATCCTGACTGTCTAAGACAAACATCTGAAGTTTCCCGACGTGTCTGTAAAACAACGAAACATTGGTTCCGGTTTTTGGGAGGGTATAGTTTGCAGCCAGTTTTCCTTCGAATGTGTAAAAGAAATCATCGGGAGAAACCAGAGTTCCCGAAAAGAGTTCTTTTCCGATGCCATAATAAGAGGCATTGGCAGCAAGACTGAACTGGTTTTTCTGAACTTTAAAATTGGCTTCAAAAAGTAATGATCTGAATTTGTTGATATTGATGTATTTGTACTGCAACGGACTCTGATTGATCTGCAGAACTTCTATTCTGTTTTTGAGATCCATGTACGTTGCGCTCGCTCCTACCTGAACATTCCATCCTGAATTGGTCGTGAATTTTTTGTCTCCGTTTAAAGAGATCGTGATTCCTTCTTCCGGTTTTAAATCTTCATTTCCTCTGATGTCGTGGTTGCTGTCTACAAAGTAGGTGTAGAGTTCATCAAAATTCGGAAATCGGTTCGCGCTTCCTGCAACGAGTCGGATATTACTGGAATCATCAATTTTACCTCTTACCGTTAAAGAATAATTGTGCTGTGTATCAAATTTATCACTCAGCGCCAAACGGTAACCGGGTCTTAATGAGAGCCAGTCTGTAGGATTCCATTCTGCAGAAATAAAATTGGCGTAATTGAAAATTTTTCGGTCTACATTATTTCCTGCAAAATCTCCTGCTATAAAACCTGCGTATCCTTTGGTATGATCGAGTTCATAACCCAACTGGAAATCTATTTTTTTATCATCAAGAAAATTGCTGAAAACACCTCGTGAATAAATGACATCTGCTTTGTTATAGGACTGATAAGCTTCTTTGGTTCCCATCACTTTCCTGTTCGGAATATCATAGGTAAAATCTCTGTATTTTCTGTCCTGAGTCTGATATGAAAAATCACCTGTATAATTGATGTTGCCTAATTTGGTCTGAACATTTAACTGATTAACGTATCTTGTGGTGAGGTAATCTCTGTCGGCAGAAGTATAGGTTCTGTTGCCTTCTCCTAAATAAAGTTCTGAAACAATCGGGCTGTAGAAATTGAGTTGTTCATTAACGAAGCCGAATTTATAGAAAACGGAAGTTTTATTTTTACTGTAGCGAATTACTCCGTCGATATTCAGAACATCTTTCGGCTGCCACAGATATCCTCTTTTTCCGTCCTGTTCAAAATATTTATATCCTTCCTGCGTTCCTTTGAATCCCTGAAAATCGTTATGATTGATATTGGCTCCGATATACCAGTTTTCATTTAAGTTATATCCTGCATTCAGCGTTTGAATATGTCTTCCTTCTCCTTTTTTGTACCAATTGTATTCTTTTCCTACGGTTTCTTCCTGAACGGAAGCATTTAACGTTAATTTTTTCTGAGTGCTTTTTTTGGTAATGATATTGATGACTCCGGCAACGGCATTACTTCCGTAATCCACTCCCATTGAACCTCTTACCACTTCTATACGTTCTACATTATTGATATTGAGTTTGGTGAGATCTATATTGTTTCCCAGTCCCACATCTCCCACCACAGGAATATTGTCAATCAGGATTTTGGTATATTCTCCACCCAGTCCCAGTAAACTCGCCGTTGAATTTCCGGAATTGCGGTCTGAAGTAATCAGGATGTTCAGACTTTGATTTAAAACATCTGCCACATTGGTTGCTGCCATATTTTTGATCTGCTGCGCGTCGATGACCTCCACTTTATAAATTGATTTATTAATGGATTGCTGAGTATACTGTCCGGTAAGGACAACTTCTTCAATTTTTTCCAGCTTTACAGAATCTTTTTTCTGCGCGTCCATCCACAAAATCATCGTTAAAGCAAGAACAGAAAGCAATTTCTTCTTCATAGGATCAAAAAATTTTTGACAAATATAATATTTTATTTAGAACAATTAAAAATAATTATATAATTTTGTAGAATAATTCTAAATAAAAATAATGTTATGAAACTAGGACTACTTATTGGAGGTTTACTGCTTACAGCGATTTCGGGAAATGCACAAGTAACAGCGATTAATGAAAATTTTGAATCTTTTACGGCAGGAACAGGTGCAGCATGGCCACAAAATAACTGGAACCGTGTGCAGAGTGGTTCCGGACCCTGGGTATATGTTGATAATTCAAATGCTGCGGACAAACATATCCAGTATTACAGCTTTTTCACAACGAATACACCGGGTTATGCTATTGCTCCGCAAATTGTTGCACCTAATGGAAGTCAGACACTTACGTTTAAATCTTCCCTTACAGCAGGATCTTCCGCAGGAAGCACCGGAACTATTGAAGTTGGATTTGTGGACGGCGTTACAACAGCAGATATGGCAAGTTTTACAAAGATTGGAAATACGATTACGCTTACTTCAACAGATACGCAGTATTCCGTACCGATTCCTGCATCCAATAAACAATATATTGCTTTCAGAATTGTAGGAAGTCTTAATCACACAGCGATTCAGTTGGATGATATTTCTTATGCCGTAAGTTCGATACTTGCAGTTTCAGATCAGGCAAAATCAAAGGAAAGTGTAGAGTTTGCCGTGAATTCCGACAATACCGCATTGCAGTTTGTTGCTAAAAAAGAACCGAAAAAAATTCAGATCTATTCAGCGGGAGGTCAGAAAACAGCCGAAGGAAAATTATCCGGAAGATCGTTTGACATCAGTACGCTTCAAACCGAAGTTTATTACATCTTGATTGAAACGGCGGAAGGAGAAATCGTAAAATCAAAATTCATTAAAAAATAAACTTTTCACAGGATCACAAAAGTTCACAGGAGCTTTATTGATAATACTTTCTATTTTTTCTAATAAAAGGCTGTCCGCAATAGTGAACAGCCTTTTAGTTTATGCTTCCCTCAGGAAGAGTAAAGTTATTTTTAAGTGACTAACTTTCTTCTTACAGTTTACAGAGTTTTAAATCCTTTAAATACCTGAGTAGAACTTTCCAGCATTTTAGAAACGTCTCTTCTGAAATTCAGCAAATGATCCTGCCCGTTGTGGCGGTTCAGGTGTTCTTCACTTTCCCACAATTCCACCATGAAAAAAGTTCCTTTGTTATCTTTGTCTTCAATAAGGTCATACTGCAGACATCCCTCTTCTTTTCTGGTTTCTCTTACCAGAATCTGGAAAAGTTCAACTGCTTCCATCAGATAATTCTCATTAAACCTGAAAAGCGCAACTACGTTTATGTTCATTGTTATTTTTTTAGTGGTGTAAATGTAGAATATTTTCAAAACCGAAAATATATTTCATGCTTTTATTTTTCCACATTTAACAGATTTTATCACTAAAAAACAGATTTGTAAATGGTAATTGAGCTCATCACGATGACCAGAGTTCCGATGATGATAAACATACTTTTCACAGGAAGTTTTGCCGTTAACATCGCAGAAAAAGGAGCGGTAAAAATTCCTCCGATCAGAAGACCGAGAATGATATTCCAGTGCTGAATTCCCAATGTGAAAATAAAAGTAATGGCTGCCGTTAAGGTTAAAATAAATTTTGCCACCGTAGAACTTCCCACCGCAAATCTCGGCGTAAAGGAATTTTTAATTAAAGTTCCCGTTACCAACGGTCCCCATCCTCCTCCGGCAAAGGAATCGATAAAACCTCCGATCACTCCCAAACGCGTTAAATTTGTTTTCCGTTTCAATTTTTTGTCCTGCTTATTTTTAAACGCATTGGATAAAATCTGAATTCCCAGATATAATGTGTAGAAAGAAATAATTGTTTTGGTGATTTTTGAATAATATTCTCCGAGATATGTGAGCGAAACCGCCCCGATAACGGCTCCGAAAACCGCAGGAATGGCGAGTCTTTTCACCAGACTTTTGCTTACGTTTTTCAGTCTGATATGACTGATGCTTCCGGCTGCTGTTGTAAAGCTTTCCGCAGAATGAATACTCGCACTCACCGCATGAGGCGGAATTCCGAGAAACAAAAGCGTGGTCGTACAAATTACACCATATCCCATTCCCATTGATCCTGCAACGATTTCTGCCAAAACTCCCACCAACATCATCCAGTAGAAAATGTAATTGTCTTTGGCTAAAACAGTGAACAGTTCATCCAGATAGCCCAGTTCATACATCGTAAAGGCAACAACCGACAGAAGTGCGATCGTCACAAAAAATACATTTAACCTGAACTGAACTTTTCCTGAAATAACCATTTTTTCTGTTTTCTATCGTTTTAAACCATTACTGAAATATTTATGCAGCTAAGAAAATTCACTTTAAATCAGCTTACCTTTTTAAATCTTTCCTAAATGACTAAGATTATGTTTGTTTAATTTACAAAATCATTACGGCTCCCACCGTTGAATTGCCTGTCTCGTCGATCAATACAGCGTTGCCTGTTGCATTGCTTTCTTCAAAGCTGTCGAAAACCAGGGGTGAAGCTGTTTTTAAACGGACTTTTACGACTTCGTTTAATTTTATGCTTTCAGAAACCGGCGTTTTTTCTAAAGTATTAACGTCTATTTTATATTCAATTTCTTTGATAATCGCTTTTAAAAGTTTGCTTTTGTGCTGAATGAAATATTTGTTTCCTTCGTTTAATTCCTTTTTATCCAGCCAGCAGACAACGGCTTCAATTTCATTTTCAACCTTCGGAAGGCTTTCGGTTTTTACTAAAAAATCGCCTCTGCTGATATCAATATCATCTTCAACATGCAGAACTGCGGGCTGATTGGCAAAAACAAATTCCACTTCTTTGCCTCCTGTTTCTATTTTTGAAATTTTAGTCTGAATATTCTGAGGTAGCACCGTAATTTCGTCACCTTTTTTGTAAATTCCCGAAAGAACTTCTCCTGCGTACCCTCTGTAATCATGCAGATTCTCCGTTTGCGGACGAATGACATACTGAACCTGAAATCTCGGACTCTGAAAGTTTTGATCTGAATTGATTTCAACTGTTTCGAGGAAATCCAACAGCGTAGAACCTTCATACCAAGCCATATTTTCTGATCTTTCAACAATATTGTCGCCATGAAATGCCGAAATCGGGAAATAATTTACATTTTTTAACCCTAATTTTTCTGCAACCAATTCATACTGAGCTTTTATATCCTTAAAAACTTCTTCAGAATACTCAACGAGATCCATTTTATTGATGGCGACCACCACATTTTTCATCTTCAATAAAGAAGCAATAATGGAGTGTCTTCTTGTCTGTTCAATCACGCCCTGTCTCGCATCAATCAGAATAACAATCAGTTGCGAATTGGAAGCTCCCGTAATCATATTTCTTGTATACTGAATATGTCCCGGTGCATCGGCAATAATAAATTTTCTTTTCGGCGTCGAAAAATAACGGTACGCAACATCGATGGTAATTCCCTGCTCTCTTTCTGCTCTTAAGCCATCGGTTAAAATAGCAAGGTCTACTCCGTTTTCGTTTTTATTTTTTGACTGTTTTTCGAGCGCTTCAAGCTGATCGATCAATATATTTTTACTGTCGTACAGAAGTCTTCCGATCAGGGTACTTTTCCCGTCGTCTACGCTTCCTGCCGTGATAAATCTTAATATGTCCACGTTTGTTTTATTAATAATGAGTAATTGAGTGAGGTTGAGAGTGAGGTTAAGGTTTAGGCTAAGATTAAGATTAAGATTAAAGGCTTACTACAAAAACTTCCATCTACCAACATCAAGCCTCCAACTTCTATCTTCCATCTTCTAGCTTCTAGCTCCCATCTTCCTGCCTCCAACTTCCAGCCTAAAAATAACCTCCTTTCTTCCGGTCTTCCATCGCAGCTTCCGTCACTTTATCATCGATTCGGGTTTCGCCGCGCTCGGAAATTCTGGATGCGGTGATTTCATTCACTACCTCATCCAAAGTTTCGGCAGCACTTTCTACTGCGGCGGTACAGGTCATGTCTCCGACGGTTCTGTAACGGACTTGTTTACTTACAATCGTATCATTTTCATCAATCTGAATAAAATCCGATACGGCAATTAACTGCCCGTCATACTCAATCACCTCACGCTCATGTGCGAAGTAAATGGATGGCAATTGGATATTTTCTTTTTTAATATAATTCCAGACATCAAGCTCCGTCCAGTTCGAAATCGGGAAAACTCTTACATTTTCACCTTTGTTGATTCTTCCGTTGTAGATGTTCCACAATTCGGGACGCTGCAGCTTCGGATCCCACTGTCCGAATTCATCACGCACAGAGAA
Organism: Chryseobacterium urinae; assembly: GCF_030518295.1. Taxonomy (NCBI): domain Bacteria; kingdom Pseudomonadati; phylum Bacteroidota; class Flavobacteriia; order Flavobacteriales; family Weeksellaceae; genus Chryseobacterium; species Chryseobacterium urinae. The sequence continues at coordinate 47,211 of NZ_JAULSJ010000018.1, forward strand.
AAAACGTTCTTTGGCTCTGGCTTTTTCTTCGTCTCTTCTCGCTCCGCCAATGCATGCATCGAATCCGAATTCTTCAATTGTATCTAATAAAGTGTGGGTTTGCAGCCAGTTTCTGGAAGCAAATTTTCCTTTCGGTTCGGTTAAATTTTTAGCTTTAATGGTATCTTCCACTTTTCTTACAATCAGTTCCGCGCCGATATTTTCTGCTAAATAATCCCTGAACTGCAATACTTCAGGAAAATTATGTCCTGTATCGATATGAACTAACGGAAAAGGAATTTTCATCGGAGCAAAAGCTTTTTTTGCCAGATGAACCAAAGTGATAGAATCTTTTCCGCCACTGAAAAGCAGCGCAGGTTTTTCAAACTGAGCGGCAATTTCCCTCATAATGTAGATACTTTCTGCTTCCAACTGCTCCAGATAATCTAACGTATGTGTCGTCATTTTTTATTTTTTTAATTAATGAGAATGCAGACCGCACTCTTTCTGTGAACTTTCCCACCACCATCGTCCGGCGCGCGGATTTTCTCCTTCTTCGATTGCTCTTGTACAGGGTTGACAACCGACACTGATGAATCCTTTTTTGTGTAAAGACAATTCCTGAACTTTATTTTCTTTCAGATAATCTAAAACATTCTGGTAATTCCAGTGAATTAAGGGGTTATATTTGTAAAGTTTACGATCGTCGTCCCATTCGAGAACCGGCATATTTTCTCTGTTTTCAGACTGTTCGGAACGCAATCCTGTAATCCAGACTTTTGCATTTTCCAACGCACGGTTTAAAGGTTTAACCTTGCGGATAAAACAGCATTCTTTTCTGTTTTCTATAGAATGATAAAATGCGTTGATTCCTTTTTCATTCACATATTTTTCTACGTCTGAACTTTCCGGAAAATAGACTTCGGTTTTTGTTTTATATCGGGAATTATTTTGGGAAAGCAACTCGTAGTGCTCGTAAAAAAGTCTTCCTGTATCAAGCGTGAACACTTTTACCGGCAGATGATTTTTGAAAATCATATCCGTAATTACCTGATCTTCCTGACCGAGTGAGGTGGAAAAAACAACCCCTTCAGAAATTTTTGAAGAAATAAATTTCAGTCCCTCTTCTGCGGAAAGCTGTTTGAGTAACTCTGCATCTTCTTTTGAAATCATATTTTGTTCATTTGAAGTAATGCAAATATCAGATAAAATAATTATCCTACCAAAAAAGTAGACTAATTATTTTAAAAAAAAGGATCTGATTAATCTACCAAATCCATTAACGTTCTTTTCTCCAGAATATTCAGCGAAGCATCACGAACTTCAATCAGAACGTCGTGTAGACCGCAATGATCTTCACTGCAGTCGTCGCATTTTTCGTAAAAATTTAAACTTACACAAGGAAGCAGTGCGATGGGTCCGTTCACAAGACGAATAATTTTCGCCAGCTTTACATTTTCCGGATTTTCTTTGAAAAAATAGCCTCCTCCTTTTCCTTTTTTGCTATCGAGAATGTCCGCTTTTTTAAGCTCAAGCAGGATATTTTCCAAAAACTTTAAAGGAATTTTCTTGTGTTCGGCAATTTCGGAAATAAGAATCGGTCCGTCATTTCTCTTTTCTACAAGATATGACAGTGCCTTGAAAGCGTATTGAGATTTTTTAGACAGCATTACTACAAAAATAAGAAAATTGTTTGATATGTATAATAAGGAGATCGGAAGTTAGAAGATGGAGGTCGGGAGTTTTAAGAGACCGTATTACTTCCTTCTTCGTACTTCCTTCTTCCGTCCAAAATCCCTAAATTTGCCACATGTTCAGTAAACAGGAAGCACAGCAGTTAAAGAAAGAGTTTTGGACGGCTTTCGGAAAGTCTTTTCCAAGAAAATGGATTTTGTACGATACCAAAATCAAGGATATGTCGTTTAAATTTTATGCGGATAAGAAAAAAGCGGAAGTTTCTCTGGATATCGAAATGAAGGATGAAGTTTTCAGAGATGCGTATTACAACAAAATATGGTCACTGGAAGATATTTTGAAGGATTTTATCGGCGATTTTCACAAGGAAGAATTTTATACGCTGGAAAACGGAAAAGTTATCAGCCGAATCTGGGTTGAAAAGCACGGTATTTCTGTTTTCAATAAAAATACATGGCGGGAAGCCTTTGAATTTTTTGTTGAAAAAATGGATGGCTTCGAGCGGTTTTATTATGAATATGAGGATTTTATAAAAGATGTTTAGTAAATAGTTTCTAAAGGATACAAAAATATATCATGAAAATAAGATATTGCTGGAGGTGCAGAATGGATGTTCCCATGCTTGATGAAGAAGAGGGGAAAATTGCTTCGAAATTATTAACTGAAGGATTTCAGGAAGTTAAAACAGCCAGAAAAACGCCTTTAAACGAAAATTTCAAAAAACTGCTGGATTATTACAATAATTTAACCGGTTTTGAAGAAACAAATCCTAATGCCATCATGCATCATTTCATCGATATGTATGGTCCTGATTGTGAAAACTGCGGAAAACCTTACCGGACGGAAACCGCTACATTCTGCCCTAAATGTGGTAACAAAAGAAAAATTTAAGGACTTTTTTCAATTTGATTTTTTCAACGCAAAGATTTATTTTTATCAATACAATTTTGAGAAGGCAAAGGCAAATGAAATTTGACTCGTGAAGCTTGAAAACAGATCTTATTAATTTAAGATTAGCTTATTTTGATTCTGAAATGCGGTAACAAAAGAAAAATTTAAGGACTTTTCTCAATTTGATTTTTTTAACGCAAAGATTATTTTTATCAATATAATTTTGAGAAGGCAAAGGCAAATGAAATTTGCCGCGCGAAGCTTGAAAACAGATCTTATTAATTTAAGATTAGCTTATTTTGATTCTGAAATGCGGTAACAAAAGAAAAATTTAAGGACTTTTCTCAATTTGGATTTTTTTAACGCAAAGATTATTTTTATCAGTATAATTTTGAGAAGGCAAAGGCAAATGAAATTTGCTGCACGAAGCCTGAAAACAGATTTCAAGGTTAGTTTTGTGTCAAGAAGATGAATCTTTTTAATCCAAATCAGGATCGGAAGCCGCGTAAATATTTTTAAACTTGTGATTAAAATAATTTCAGAATTAACCGCAAAAGATGCAAAAAATAATGATAAAGCGAATTTCAAGAATAATCAAAGCACTTAAAAGAATAAAAATCAAAGATTTTTAAAAACTATTGTGATCTTCTTATTTATAATTACCAGCTTTAAATAAACATTTAGTTCATCTTTTGCGGCTTTTGCGGTTAAATAAAAAGTTTAAACAGATTTTTATGTAAAATTCAACCTTCTGTTCTTATATTTTTCTGTATTTTGGTCAAAATAAAAATAACAGAATAAATTTTCAGCAAAATATAAACTGAAAAAATAAAAACTAATAATTAAAACAAAATGTCAGAAAATAAAATATTTTTCGCAGACGCAGCAGATCCTGAAATGTCTAAAGCTTATAAAAAAGCGCAGGAAACCTTTAAATATTTCTGGAGAGAGCAATCTTGGGAATACAGAAGAATTATTCCGGCACTGAGCGTTTCATGCGTGAAAGTGGCTTTTTCTCAGGAAGATCCTTCTTCAGACTCACCTATTGTAGAACATATGTGGATCAATGACATCCATTTCGATGGCGATCTTATCAAAGGCTACCTCATCAACAAACCGAATAAACTCACCAATGTTGAAGTCGGAGATTATGTGGAAATTTCTGTAAACGAAATCAGCGACTGGCTTTTTGCCATGCCGCAACGTGCAAAAAAAACGAAAGGACTTTCAAAACTGTTTTCATCTTCTTCAGAATCTCTTCCTCCGAAAGCTTATGGCGGATTTACGATCCAGAAAATGCGTTCGGATATGCCTCTGGCAGAAAGAAAAGCACATGATAATGCGTGGCAAATGGATTTCGGAGATTTTAATGATATTGAAATTGTCTATGAACAGAAAGAACATCCTGAAAATCTTGTGGAGCATCCGATGAGCAGAAATATGAAGGAAGAGCTGGTAAAATTCGTCGGCGAAAATCCGGATGAGATTACAGGTCAGGATATTAACGGCTACTCTATGCTTCATGCGGAAACAATTGCCGGAAATCTAAGTTCTGTGGAAGTGATTCTTGCAGCAGGAGGGGATAAAAATTTAAAGACAAAATCCGGAAAAACAGCTTTGGACTTTGCCCGACAACTGAATTGGGAACATATTATTCCTGTTTTGGAAGATTGATTTTATCTTAATTAAAGTAAGTTTGATGTTAGAAGATTGAAAATTAATTTTAACCGAAATTTAGTATAAGTTTTTGGCTAAAACCAATTGTTTTTTTTAATTGAATTTGTTTAAACTTTTAAAAATAAAATATTCTTGTTGGAAAACTCAAAGACGCAAGATTTTTATTAATCTCAAATCTTTAAGGCGCAAGAAAATCAAAGATTTTCAATAAAGATTGATGCTTAATTTTATCGCAGATAAAATCTATGCGCCTTAGGAAGAGACCGTATTTAATAAATATTTTCGCCTTTGCGATGGTTGTAACTATTAAGTTTAAACATCCTATTAAAATGTGCTAAAGCCAATTCCTATTGATATTTTGTCCTGATTTTACATCGAACTCACGATTAGTATATTAAAGAGAAACTTTCCCGTTTCTCTTTTTTGTTTTTATATCATTCACGATCTGAATACATTCTTTCCCGATTCGGCTACATTTCCCACTGCACAACTTTCCATCTTTGTACCATCAATTAAAAACAATAAAACATTTAAAAATGGAAACAAAAAAAGTATGGTTCGTAACGGGAGCGTCAAAAGGTTTAGGATTTGAACTGGTTAAAAAATTGTTATCCGAAGGATTTCAGGTGGCTGCAACAAGCCGCACTGTAAATTCTTTAATATCTGCTTTCGGAGAGGCTTCGGAAAACTTTCTGCCCTTAAGTGTAAATATTACAGACAATAATGATGTAAAATCTGCCATTGCAAAAACCACAGAGCATTTCGGACAGATTAACGTTGTGGTTAATAATGCAGGATACGGACAGATCGGAACGCTGGAAGAGCTTACGGATGAGGAAGCAAGGGAAAATTATGCAGTAAATGTTTTCGGAACTTTAAACGTCATCAGAAATGCAATGCCTTATCTTCGTGAGCAGAAATCGGGAAATATTTTCAATATTTCGTCCATCGGAGGTTTTTCGGGAAATTTTCCGGGTTGGGGAATTTACTGCTCTACTAAATTTGCAGTAGCAGGATTTACAGAAGCTTTGGCTGAAGAAGCGAAAGATTTCGGAATTCATGCAACAGTAGTTTATCCTGGATATTTCCGTACAGATTTTTTGGCTAAAGATTCGGTGAAAACTCCGGCAAATCCTATTCAGGCTTATGAAGCGGCAAGAAGTTCGGAACAGGCACATCTTGACGAAATCAACGGAAACCAGCCTAATGATCCTGTAAAAGCAGCAGATGTTCTGATTCAGCTGAGCAAAGAGAAAAATCCGCCGGTACATTTCCTTTTAGGCGTAGGAACCATGGAATTTCTTACCAATAAAGTAGATGCGATTACTGGGGATGCAAGGAAATGGGAGGTTTTAGCAAATTCTACTGGAATTTAATTATTTTCATTTTAGCTGACGACATAGGAAACTGAAGCGTTAAGAAAATTTAAATTTAATCCGTTAAAAAATTCCCACTGTTTGAGCGCGGGTACTGTTTTGAACCGAAACATCAATAGTAATCCGCGCGAGTTTTGGGAATTTTAGGATTAAATTTAAATTTTTAGTGAAAGGTTCCAAGTCTTGAATTTTTGGTTCTTTTGTTTCAAGACAAAAGAACAATTATTTTTAAAAAAAATCAGTAAAAACAATTAACTTCGTTATTATGAAAGAGACCTTCCGTTTTCATTCGATCTCCGATTTTCATGCTTTCTGTAATCTGCCGAGTCCGGATCATCCGCTGATCAGCTTGATTGATTACAGCAAAGTCCGCTATCCCGTAAATGATACGGAACTGAAATGGACCCAGAATTTTTATTCGGTGGGGCTGAAAAGGAATGTAAACGCGAAGTTTAATTACGGTCAGCAGGAATATGATTTTGATTCGGGCGTGCTGTGTTTTGTTTCGCCGATGCAGTTTCTAAGAATTGAGATGAAGCCAGATGTTGAGTTTGAACCGACCGGATATCTTTTGCTGATTCATCCTGATTTTCTTTGGGGAACTTCGCTCATCAAAAAAATGAAATCCTACGAATTTTTCAGTTATCAGATCAATGAAGCGCTTTTTCTGTCGGATAAGGAAGAAAAAATTATTGTGGATCTGTTTAAAAACATCGAAAAGGAGTATCAGACAAATATTGATAAATTCACGCAGGAGCTTATTGTTGCGCAACTGGAATTATTTTTAATCTATTCTGAACGTTTTTACGAAAGACAGTTTTTGACCAGAAAAAAATCCAGTCACGAATTGCTGGATAAATTTGAGGACGTTCTTTCGCAGTATTTCAACAGCGGAAATCTTCTCGAACACGGTATTCCTTCTGTGAAAACCATCGCCGAACAACTGAATATTTCACCCAATTATCTGGGAAGTTTATTACGCATCCATACGCAGCAGAACACGCAGCAACACATACAGAATAAGCTGATTGCTCTTGCAAAGGAACGTCTGAGTACAACGAATTTATCCGTAAGTGAAATTGCGTATGAACTGGGTTTTGAGCATCCACAGTCGTTCAGTAAGTTATTTAAACAGAAGACGAATCAGTCTCCGGGGGAGTTTAGGAGGTTGTTTAATTAGAATACAAAGATTAGATTTCTTAACCTATTCAAATTCGAAGAAAAACAATAAAAAAGAGAAGCCAAAAACTTCTCTTTTTCTATATCAGTTATCCAAACTTCTTCTTTCTCAGCCAGAAGAACAAACCTCCCAAAATACCAATAATCACTAAAGGAAGCAGCAAATTAAACCATTGCCAGTTGTTTTTCTCTTCCGTAATTCTCTGTCGGTCAAGAAGCCTTTCTTCGATGTTTCGGTTTCTGAGATCCATCAGATTGCTGTCGTCCAGAAGATAATCTAATGCATTTCTCAGGAACTGTTCGTTTCCAAACTGTTCGTTAGTAAGCAGATCTACGCCTAAAGGAAGCGGTTCGCCTTTCAGAACTTTATTTCTTCCAACATCTCCGTCGGCGATCACTATCATTTTATTTTCAGGGCTCGAACTTTTGAAATTCGGGTAGGATTTTCTTTCGATTCTTGAAGCATATGCAGAATTGAATTTTCCTTCTAAAGATACTGCATAAATCTTCGGTGTGCTTGGTTTTTCCATTTGTCCGAGACTGTCGACACTGGAAATTTCTTTCAGATCCACATAATTCGGAACCTGCTTTAGTAAAGTTCTTTCACTGGATTCAAAAAGAACGTTCGTTTTGATGTTTTTTCTTCCGCCCAATGTATCGATAGAAGTCGGGAATTCAAACTTTACGGGATTGATGTTTTTAGTGATCGGATTGTTACTTTCTGCAATTCCCAAAGGAAAATACGGCCACGGAAGACTGGTGTACTGTGGATTTCCGCTCACTTCTCCCGTTACTAATCTCAACAGCGCAAACTTCTTCACATCTTTTACCAAAGCCGGATTGATCCTGATTCCATAGTTGAAGAAAAAGTCCGTCATATTGATGTCTACAGGAAAAGGCATCACTTTCTGAGACCTCATCAACGTATCCATTTCTGCATTTACGGCATCAATCATCCACAAAGTTTTTCCGCCGTTCATGATGTATTGGTCAAGAATTACTTTTTCACCGTCTGTGAAAGCTTTTCTTGGTTTTGCGATCACCAAAGCATTCATTTGCTTTAAGGTCGGAATATCTGCGTTGGAAAGTTCGGTCTGGTTTTTAGGAATAATAGGACCTGCATCATAACTTTCCGTTGCCAGTTGCATAAATCCCTGAAATTCTCTTGGATTCAGCTCATCCTGATTCACCAGAATCCCGATTTTCTTTCTTTTATGCGCCGCAATATTTTTAATGTTTGAAACCAGATTGTATTCTAAATTTTCAATGGATTTCGTAAGCTGCTGATCGGCATCAATTCCTGTCTGCTGAACCACCAAAGGAATGGAAACTCCCCTTTTGTCGTATTTCACAACCGCATAAGGAAAGAGCATGATCTGAGAAACTTTGCCGTCTTTGATGTCCGGAAGCATGGAAGGCTGCATTCCCATCGCCATCAAAGTATCTTTAGACATTTTGGTTTTAATAGGATCGATGAATTTAAAATCGATCTTCGGATTAATTTTTCTGAATTCTTCCAGCATAAATTTCGTTTCGCTCTGAAGCTGCTTGAAACTTGCCGGAAAGTCTCCTTCCAGATAAACATCAACGACCAAAGGTTTATTTACAGATTCCAGAACCTTAACGGTATTATCGGAAAGCGTATATCTTTTTTCTTTGGTTAAATCCAACCTCATTCCTGAAATAGCAAGAATAACCACCAATGGCAAAACCACGAAAAGTAAAATTCCTAACGGAGATTTGAACTGTATCTTCTTCATCATTCTACTTCTTTTTATTAATGAAATGATTGGACAAAACTAATGTAACACCGATGATTAAAGCAAAATAAGCCACATCTTTAAAATCAATAAGACCTCTTGTAAAGCCTAAGAAATGCTGGTAAAACCCTACATTCTGCAAAATAAAATCTGCGCCTCCCAACAATTTATAACTTGCCAGTTGCTCGATCCCGAAATACATGATGAAACACATGAAAACGCCCAACAGATAAGCCATAATTTGGTTTTGGGAAAGCGAAGACGCCAAAATTCCCACTCCTGAAAATGCTGCAATTAAAATAATTAACCCGATATAGCTTCCGAACGTCATTCCCAGATCTACATTTCCGGCAGGAACGCCCAAAACATACACTGTGTAAAGGTAAATTAACGATGGAATCAGGCATAAAATTCCAACGATCCAAACCGAAAGAAACTTGCCGAATACCAGATCTGAAACTTTCAGCGGTTGGGAAAACAGCCAGTTTAAGGTTCCGGTCTGCTGCTCTTCCGCAAAAGTTTTCATGGAAAGTGCGGGAATAATAAACATCAGTAACCAAGGAACCAGAACGAAATAACTTTGCAGTGAAGCCATTCCGATCTCAAAAATGTTGGAGTCGTTGTCGAAAAAAAACAGAAACAGCGTCGCGATCAGACTGAAAGCAGCAATGATTACCCACGCGCTCCAGTTTCCAAAGTAGCTCCAAAGTTCTTTTTTTAAAATTGCAATCATAGTTTTATTGTCAAATGTTGATTGTTTTTAGTTGATTGTTGATTGTTGATTGTTTTTAGCTGACTTTTTTTGATGTAAAAATCTATTCAGCAACTATAAACACACAACCATCAACCGAATCATTACTTTTTCTTATTCTTATTTACCAGCTTCACCGTCATCATGATTAAAAATACCAGAACGAAAAATCCGGCGATTAATTGCCACCAGTATTCAATAACCTGAGCTTTTAAAATCACGGTGAAAACGACAAGGAACAAAATGAAAGTAGCGATTTCATTTGCCTGTCTTAGTTTTATATTGGCGGTTTCCAGTGTACTTCCGTTGAGTTCTTTCAGTTTTAAAACTTTTTTCCAGCACCAGTAATGGTAAACCGCTAAACCGATCAGGAAGGTTAGTTTTAAATGAAACCATGGCATTTTCATCAATCCTGAATTCAGGAAAATCATCGTCAGTCCGCAAACCGTCATAATTACTCCGGCAGGAACGGTGATAATGTTCCAGAGCCTTCGGGCCATAAACGTATATTGTTCTCTGAGGATTTTCTTCTTTTCTTCCGCAAATTCATCGGTATCTTTATAGTACACAAAAATTCTTACGAGATAAAAAATTCCCGCAAAATAGCTTACCATGAAGATAATATGAAGCGCTTTTATTATGGTGTAAAGCATTCTGAAAAATTAATGGCAAATATAATGTTAATGACAAAAATATTTACTAGAAAACAGAATAAATCTTGCTTTTATTCTGTTATGTTCATTATTTTATTTGAATATCCGTTTTCTAACCTAAAGCTGTGATATTAGCAATAATCAGCCTTTCAAATAACTTTTCTCCAAAATATCTTCGATTTAGCTTGTAAATAAACTCATTGAGATAGAGTTGGAGGTATTTTCTCTTTATTTTATGGTAATTACCAAGAAGATTTCTTTTAGTATTACTGATAGCAATATGAACCCATTTTAAGGTTTCTTCTGTGGTTTCTTTTGAACTTTTTTCCATAATATGAAGTTCTACAAAATCTGCAATGTCCACATAAGAGGAACTTTTATCAGTAAAAATAATACTTTGATTATCAATGGATTCTTGAATAGCCTCATTGATTTCTTCGCCGCTGTGACCATCTAAAACTTTCGCTTTAAAGAAGCGGACTTGCTTTTCCGTTTTTCCTGTTTTAATATCTTCTAACGGTGTAGACTCCGCCATCATTGTGTTTAAAAAAGCATATCAATAAAAGATTTTTCCTGAATGATCCACTTAAAAAGCATCATTTCATTTGCTGAGTGAAACGCCTTAGCGAACGAAAAAATATACATAATCATTTAAAGAAAATCTTAGCGGTCATAGCGCTTAAAAGGATCCCATAAAAACACACCATCAAAAAAATTGCAGTTCACAAAAGAAAAAATTAATTTTACACTTTAAATTTTTCCCTTGAATTACGCCCAGATTGTTTTACCGTTAAACCTAAAAGGATCTTTCACCTATAAAGTTCCTGAAGAGCTGCAAACCGGAATTCAGACAGGAATGAGAGTTTTGGTTCCTTTTGGCGGCAAAAAAATCTATACGGGAATCGTTTTTGAACTTCACAACAATGCCCCCGAAACTTTTGTGGCGAAAGAAGTCATCAGTCTTCTCGATGATCAGCCGATTGTTCCGCAGGAGCAGATTAAATTCTGGAACTGGCTTTCCGACTATTACTTGTGCGGTTTGGGAGAAATTTACCGTTTTGCATTTCCTTCTTCCCTGAAACTCGAAAGTGAGACCTACCTTAAACTGAAACCGAATGTAAAAGTTGACTTTGAAAACCTCGATGTCAATGAAATGTATCTCATTCAGGCTTTGGAAGTACGGCAGTTGATTAATCTGACTGATATTGAAGCATTTATTCCCAAGAAAGATATCATTAAAACCGTCAATTCTTTAATCGATTTGCAGTACATTGAAATCGACGAAAAAATTGCCGAAAAATACAGAGCTAAAGAAGTTGCCTACGTAAAAATCAACGATGAGGTTTTACAGCGTCAAAATCTTACAGAAATACTTTTATCCTTAAAAAGAGCGCAAAAGCAGAAAGACCTTTTCCTCCATATTTTAGAAAAGCAGACCGAAAATCCTGATTTGCCCATCAAAAAATCAGAACTTTTTGAAGACGGATATTTCGGAAGTTCGCACTTTAAGGCTTTGGCAGATAAAAATCTGGTCGAAGAATATTATATGCAGAAAGACCGTATCGAAAGCTATGAAGGTGAAATAGAAGAGATCGAAGAACTTTCGGAAGTCCAGAAAGAAGCGAAAAATGAAGTAGATGAAGCCTTTGAAGAAGGAAAAAATGTCCTGCTTCACGGAGTAACTTCTTCCGGAAAAACCCATATTTATTTAGAAAAGATCGAAGAATGCATCAGCGAAGGAAAAAATGTACTCTTTTTGCTTCCGGAAATCTCTTTAACCAAGCAGATCACTCAACGATTAGAAAAAAAATACGGAAGACAACTCGGGTTTTACCATCAGAAACTTACAGATTTTGAACGGGTGGAAGTCTGGAGAAGAATCAGGCAGAATGATATTAAAGTTTTAATCGGAACACGTAATTCTCTGTTTTTACCTTTTCAGAATGTGGGATTGGTTATTGTGGATGAAGAACATGATTCTGCGTACCGTCCGAGAGAAGTTTCTCCTTATTTCAATGCAAAAGATGCGGCGTTGGTTTTTGGAAATTTTTATGGGGCAAAAGTCATTTTAGGCTCTGCAACACCTTCTGTGGAAAGCTATTACAACGCCAGAAAAGATAAAATGAAGTACGTTTTTCTGGAAGAACGCTTTGGGAATGTCAATCTTCCTGAGTATGAACTCATTAATTTCAAAGAAGCTCAGGAATCCAAAAAAGTATCCGGAAATTTTTCTTTGCAGTTGATTGACGAGATTAAAAAAGTTGTCGAAGAAAAAAATCAGGCAATTGTTCTTCACAACCGCCGTGGTTATGCCAATGTTGTGGAATGCGAAACCTGCGGTTACGTAAACTACTGTTCCAATTGCGATGTGGTGATGACGTATCATAAAGCTGCCAACGAAATGAAATGTCATTACTGCGGACAGAGAGCCTCAAAACCCAAAGTCTGCCCAAAATGTCATTCCGAAAACCTGAATGAAAGAGGAGTAGGAGTAGAGCAGATCCATGAAGAAGTATCTAAATTATTTCCCGATCAGGAAGTAGACAGAATGGATGTGGATTCCATGAGAAAGAAATTTGCCTACGAAAAATTATATGAAAAAATTGAAGATCGGGAGACCGATATTGTAGTCGGAACACAGATGATCTCAAAAGGTCTGGATTTTGATCACATCGAGCTGGTTGCTATTCCGAAAGCCGATTCCTTGTTATATGTTCAAGATTTCAGAGCCGAAGAAAGAGCTTATCAACTCATTACTCAGGTTTCCGGAAGAGCGGGAAGAGTTTCCGGAAAAGGAAAAGTTTTAATACAGACTTTTAATCCGGATCATTCTGTTTTTCAGTTAATTAAAATGAATAGCCCGGCGAAAATCTACAAATATATTTTAACGGAACGCCAGAAATTCCATTATCCGCCTTTTACAAAGCTTATTATGATAGAACTGAAGCACAGGAGAGAGGATAAAGCCAACCGCGCTTCCCAGTTTTTAGGATCCATCCTTAGAAAATATCTTCCCGAAGATTGTGTTTTGGGTCCGGAAAAAGCTCAGATTGCGCGACTTAACAATCTTTATCAGTTCCAGATCATGCTGAAACTTCCCAAAGGAAAAAAGTATGATGAGTATAAAAAGAGAGTTTTAACAAGTCTGAAAGAATTCGATGAAATTACAGCGTACCACAGCATCAGAAAAGACGTTTTTGTAGATTTTTAACAATTTTTAACAAACTTTATACTCTTTTTATAATAGTCTACTGAACTGCCATACAACAATATTTTCTACATTTGATCGTTGATTATATGTTTGGTGTTTTACATTTCAATTTAACCCGTTGATTTTTAAACCATCCAAACTATAGCAAAAGAAAAATAGATGGTAAATTTCAGAAAGTATATTTCAGGTGTTGCGGTGCTGGCTTCAGGATTTTTTCTTGCACAGTCTACCGTTTCTACAGTTCTGTATTCTCCGGCTTACGACAATCAGAAGAGCAGTTTAAACTTACCTTCTCCCATCGCTTCCATGATGGAAAAAACTATTTTGTCGCCGAAAGAACTTGTAGACATTAATGTAAACACTATGATGACCGATCCTGTGCTGAAAAATGCAACTTGGGGATTCGTAGTGTACGACCCGAAAACGAAGAAAGTAATTTCTTCGTATAACGAAAATACTCCTTTGGTTCCAGCTTCCACAACGAAATTATTAACTACCGAAACAGCAATGAATATGCTGGGCGAAAGTTATCGTTGGAATACCCAATTAGAATATTCAGGAACTGTGGACGAAAACGGAGTGTTAAACGGAAATCTTTACATCGTCGGAAGCGGAGACCCTTCTTTAGGAACCAATAAAGGCGGAGCTTGGGCTTACAGAGACATTATTACAGATTTCAAAGAAGGACTTTCTCGTGAGGGAATCAAAAAGGTAAATGGGGATATTATTATCCAGACAGCGCTTTTCAAAGGCAATATTTCGAAGCTTCCGGAAAATGTTGTATGGTTGGAAAACAATAATTACTATTTGCCGGTTGGTACAACCAAAGAGATCAATCCTGCCAATGAAAAACTGATCGTAAAGAAAGGAAACAACTTTTCAACCGATAAGAAGTTTTTCTATGTTTCTCCGTACAACAATCAGATGGTTTACGCAGATAAATACGAAGGCGACGGAATTTTAACAACAAAATTACCCGATGCTCCGGCTTATCTTGCAAACTCTTTCAAAACAACTCTCGTAAAAAGCGGAATTTCTGTAACAGGGAAAGTGACTCCGAAAATGACAGATGCGAATCCTGAAGCCAGAAAATTAATTTCCGTGTACAAATCTCCTACTTTAGCGGACATTATTTATTATACCAATCAGCACAGCGATAATGGTCTGGCTGAAGCGTTGTTGAAAACGGTTGGCTTCCAGAGTCTTGGAGATCAGACGACAGAATCCGGAAGAAAAGTAGTAACGGAACATCTTAAAAATGAAGGTTTCGATATGCTTGGTTTAAATTATATCGATGGAAGCGGACTTTCGAGAAGCAATAACGTAACGCCGATTGCCCAGGCAAAATTCTTAACCTCTTTAATGGATGAAAAATATTACAAAACATATTTAAATTCATTGCCGGTCGGAGGACAGTCCGGAACATTAAAAAGAATGTTCAACGGTCTTGGAAACGGACAGGTTTTTGCAAAAACAGGAACGCTGAATAAAGTAAAAACATTAGCAGGATACATGAAAACGAATACAGGAAAAACGCTGGTTTTCTCTTTAATGGTGAACAACTACGCAGGATCTGTAGATATGGTAAAGAAAAGAATGGAAAAAATTCTTGAACCTGCTTTAGATTTGTAGAATTATTAAAATTTAACGGATATTAAAACCTTTTAATCACTGATTGAAAGGTTTTTTTATATCTTTGATATATTTTTTAAATTGAATATGAAAAAGTTTTACTTTTTAGTTTTGGGTATGCTTACTTTTCAGCAAATAAGCGCTCAGAATGAAAATATCGAAAGAAAAGCGATGATGGCGAAAGAAATGAAATCTTTCGCTCACAAAATGGCAGTCGGAAATGTCAACCCGAATACCCTGAATTACGATCTCCAGTATCAGAGGCTGGATCTTACCATTAATCCGGCGGTGTATAATGTTTCGGGTTCCGTCACTTCTCATTTTAAACCGAATCAGAGTGTAAGCTCTATTTATTTTGATCTGGATAATCAGATGACGGTTTCGGGAGTACAGTATCACGGAACGCCGCTTACTTTTCAGCAGTTGTCTACCAAAGAACTGAAAATCAACTTTCAGTCTGCTCTTGCAGCGAATGTTCTGGATTCTTTAACAGTTACGTATTCAGGAGCGCCTTCAACAACCAACAACGCTTTTTTTAACGGAACACAAGGTGGAACTGCGGTTTTATCCACTTTAAATGAGCCTTACGGAGCGCAGGACTGGTTTCCTACAAAACAGAGTCTGAATGATAAAATTGAAAGAGTAGATATAAAAGTGACGACACCTTCACAATACAGTGTCGCTTCCAACGGAAAGCCCATGTCTGAAACGATTTTAGGAAATGGTCAGAAACTGACGTTCTGGAGAACACAATATCCGACTGCAGCATATCTTATCGCTCTTTCCATCACCAATTTCGTAAAATTAACGGATACAATGGGAAATCCTCCTTTTCCGTTCATTAATTATATCTTTCCGGCAACGTCTACGAATACGACAAGTATGAATAACATCAACTGGACAAAAACGGTGATGAATACTTTTGAAACCTACTTCGGACCTTATCCTTTCCGAAATGAAAAATACGGACACATGGAATTTCAGGCGGGTGGCGGAATGGAACATCAGACCATGTCTTCCATGGCGGGGTGGAGCAGAAGTCTCATTGCCCATGAGTTGGCTCACCAGTGGTTTGGCGACAAAGTAACCTGCGGCGCGTGGAACGACATCTGGCTTAATGAAGGTTTTGCCACTTTTGGAGAACATGTGGCGAATGAAAAATTGCTGATGACAAATACAGATTTTTTAAATTATCTGCTGACTCAGAAAAACTTTGTTACAGGTTCGCCAACAGGAAGTGTATATGTTGCTGATGCCAATCTTACCAGTGTAGGAACTATTTTCAGCAGCAGACTGTCTTATTCAAAAGGAGCTTATGTACTGAGAATGCTGAAATGGATTTTGGGAGATGCCGTATTTTATCAGGCAATTCAGGATTACCATTCCAGACCTAATTTGGCTTATAACTATGTAAGAACTCAGGATCTGAATGCGTCTTTATTAACGTCTACCGGAAAGGATTTTACAGAATTCTTCAATGACTGGATTTACGGACAGGGGTATCCTACGTATGACATCCGTTGGAAGCAGGTAGGAAATACCGTTACTTTCAGAGCATCTCAAACCCAAAGCAGTTCAACGGTAAGTTTCTTCGAAATGCCTTTACCGATCAAAGTAAACGGAACAGGAGGACAGGTTGCTTATTTTGCGTTGAATAATACGACCAACAACCAATATTTTACGCAGTCGGTAACATTTCCGGTGGCAAGTGTAGAATTTAATTATGAATATCAGATTTTGGACAGAAATTCTACGGTAACTCAGGATAACACATTGGGAACTGCAGATTTAGTTAAAGAAGAATTTGCTTTATATCCGAATCCTGCTAAAAATGAACTCAACTTAAAAGGTATTACAAAACCTACAGATTTCACCATTTACTTCACAGACGGTAAATTGGTAAGACAGGGAATTTATCAGCCTGAGAAATCAATCAATATTTCAGAATTGGTTCCGGGAACATATATTTTTAAAATTAACGATAAGAACGTGAAGTTTTTAAAGAAGTAAAAATATAAGGCAATAAATAACAAAGCTGTTTCATCATGGTGAAACGGCTTTTTTTATTAAATTAGCGCATCTTAAAAATTATTAGAAATGATCTCTAAAAAGTATCTTGAAAATTTACAGAACGAACTTCAGAATATTGAAAACGACGGACTTTACAAAAGAGAAAGAATCATCACTTCTCAGCAGAGTGCCGAAATAGAAGCCAACGGAAAAAAGCTGCTGAACTTCTGTGCGAACAATTATCTGGGATTATCCAACCATCCTGAAGTGATGAAAGCTTCACAGGAAATGATAGAATCTCACGGTTACGGAATGTCTTCGGTTCGTTTCATCTGCGGAACTCAGGATATCCATAAACAACTGGAGCAGAAAATTGCAGACTTTTTAGGCCTTGAAGATACCATTTTGTATGCTGCCTGTTTTGATGCGAACGGTGGAGTTTTCGAACCTTTATTTACGGAAGAAGACGCGATTATTTCAGATGAACTGAACCACGCTTCCATCATCGATGGTGTTCGTCTGTGTAAAGCAGCGAGATACCGTTACAAAAACAACAATATGGAAGATCTGGAAGCTCAGTTAATTGCAGCTTCCGAAAAAAATCACCGTTTTAAAATCATTGTTACAGACGGCGTTTTCTCAATGGACGGAATTGTTGCAGATCTGAAAGGAGTTTGTGATCTTGCCGATAAATACGACGCTTTGGTAATGGTAGATGATTCTCATGCAACAGGTTTCATCGGAAAAACAGGTCGCGGAACGCACGAAGCCAACGAAGTGATGGGGAGAGTGGACATCATTACTTCTACGCTTGGAAAAGCTTTAGGAGGTGCTTTAGGCGGATTTACTTCCGGTAAAAAAGAAATTATTGATATGCTGAGACAGCGTTCAAGACCGTATTTGTTTTCAAACTCTTTGGCTCCGGGAATCGTGGGAGCAGCTTTGAAGGTTTTGGACATGATTTCTGAAGATACTTCTCTTCGCGATAAAGTAATGGAAAATGCAGAATATTTCAGAGCGGAAATGAAATCTAAAGGTTTCGATATTCCGGATGGTGATTCTGCCATTGTTCCCGTAATGCTGTACGATGCGCCTTTGGCTCAGAAAATGGCTGAAAAGTTAATGGACGAAGGAATCTATGTCATCGGATTTTTCTATCCTGTGGTTCCGAAAGGAAAAGCGAGAATCAGAGTTCAGCTTTCTGCAGCACATACGAGAGAACATCTTGATAAGGCAATTGCTGCGTTTGAAAAAGTTGGAAAAGAATTAGGCGTAATTTCTTAAAAGTAGGCATAATACTGAAAAATACAGTTGGCAAAAACAAATTTCAATTTTTGCCAACTTAAATTTTAACTTTTTCTATATCCTTCTACATAGAAAATTCCTTGCGTTTAAGAAGACTTATCCCGATCAGGTCAAATAAACATCATTTTTTTCGTTTTGAAAGACTCTAAACCATACAAAATTTTTAAAATTTATCTGTTCAATTGGAGATTATTTTCGTCGTGTTGTTCGTTGATATGAGTTTTATTTAGCCCGGATTGCAACGACATCCTTTTGGGTTGCGGGCGAAGCATAAACCGGAGGTTTACGAACGTAGTTCAGGAGCCCGTAAACTAAAAGATACAGTGGAAAGCCGGAAAAAGCTCAAAAAAAATGTTGAGGGTTTGAGCGTTTAAGAGTTTAAGAGTTTAAGAGTTTAAGAAAGTTAAGCTTTAGTTCAATGTAAAGATTTCTAATCAAAATTGATTTTAACCGAAATTCAGCATATGTTTTGGCTAAATTGCTACTTATTTTTTTGTACAGTTTTTACATTAAAAACAATAGTTGCCATTATCCACCAAAGAAGTAATCGATAATGTAAAACCAGACTGCGGAAGTAAAAAAAGCCGCAATAATACTGAAGCCGATCGTTAAATTGGTAAGTTTTGTATTTAATCGATACTGCTCCGCAATAATGCTTGAGGTAACGACTGTAGGCATTGCCGATTCGAAGATGGTAATTCTGGCAATATTTCCTTTTATTCCGAGTAAAAGTGCTAATCCGAGCGTTATTGCCGGAGCAAGAATAAGTTTGTAAAACATGGAAACCGACATTTGGGGAATCAGTTTTTTCCAGCCATTGAATTTCAGTTGTAATCCGACCGAAAATAAAGCTAAAGGACTAACTGTAGCTGCTAATTTATCGAAAAAAGGTTCTGCGGAAGTGAAATCTACGAATTGAGACAGAATCAATGCAACAATACAGCCAATTAATGGCGGAAATGTAACCAATCTTTTCAGAATAAATGCAGCGCTGATCTTTCCGGATTTGCTTCCTCCTTTTAAAGCGGCAATAATTCCTAATGTTGAAAGTGCAAAAAACATGGTCTGATCACAGATAATGGCAATACTCAGTAAACTTTCTCCGTAAAAAGCCGAAATGAGCGGAAAACCGATAAACGAAGTATTGCTGTAGCCGCTTACGAGTTCCAGAGTGCTTCGGGAACGCCGTGAATAGCCTTTGCTTTTGCTGTAAAACATCATAAAGAAAAAGCAGAAAACCGCTGTGAGAAAAGTCGCCACCACGGGAAAGAGCATTTCTGCCGACCAGTGAACTTTCGGTAAATATTTGAATGAAACCGCCGGAAGCGCAAGATAAAGAATCCATGTGTTGATTCCCTTATGCGCATCGGGATGGATGGATTTTGTTGCTTTGAAAACCATTCCCGCGATAATGCACACTGCAATCAGAACAAAATTTACCATAGTTTTGAATTATTGTGCAAATTTACGGTTGATAATGATTAATAATCGTTTCGAAATAATTTTTTATTATCCGTTATTGATCATAATGCTTAATTTTCACGCAAAGATCGCTAAGATTCTTTTATATACCAACTGTTTTTAAGTTCGCAAAGGCGTTTCACTCAGCAAAGAACTCAAAGGTTTTTCAATGATGACAAATTACGGACAATCATAATTTTTTTTGAAATAAAAGGTAAAAATTTCAAAAATAAAAAGAAGGGTATAATAATAACCATTGTAGGCAAACTCAGAAGTTTTAAAATGAAATTTTGTTCTATTATTTTTTGTTTTTTACCCGACAGTTTCCAGATTGATGGATAAAAAGTGCCTAAATTTTCAAATTTAGCTTTTTGGGTGAAGAAAAATTTATTTGGATTTTTTGTTTCGTCATATTTCCTGTCATATACCACAAATTTCTTATTGTAATTATCATGAGAATAAATAGTAAAACTTCTGGTAATATTAGATTTCACAATAATTTTGTCCATTTTATCAATGCCTATCCTGAAAGATTTTCCATAATTATTGACTTTTATAGATTGTATAAAGTTGCCTTCGCGATCAAACTTTTGAATTACAGAATAAAAACTATCTCCAATGTATACGTTTTCATGACTATCCACCACAAAACCGTTAAAATCACTGAATGGCAATTCTGTATTAATCTTAAAGTTTGTCTGTGTGACACATATTCCGGAAAGTAAAACAGTACAGAATACTAAAAACAACAAATCAGAAAACTTTTTATCAATTTCATAAAAATCAATTCATCGTATCAAATAAGCTCATTACCTCTACTTTTTCCAATGGTTTTGAAAGGATAATTCTTTTGGATGTTTTTGGAAGCAAATCGAAAAAATTATCGCTGAAATGGGTATCTCCCATCAGATAAACGTCTTTTGCCAAAACATCTGTGGAAATTTCAATTTCAGTGGCAGATATTTTCCTGATTTTTAGGTTGGGTTTTGTTAATTTTAAATCTTTTGGCTTTGCAAAGAAATAGTTGCTTTCGGCAATTATTTTTTCATCTTTTCCTCTTAAAATTACATTTAAAAATAGTTCATTTTTATCAGCCTCACCGACTAGTTCATTGATAGATGAAGAATCAAACTTTATAGCTTCTTCCCAATTCTGTTTCGGGGTTGAAACTGCAGCAAGAATATTCTCACCTTTAAAATTATTAACTTCAAACTCTAAGCTTACGTCTTTAATTGTATCAGATCCGTCATTAATTCCGTAAAAATTTAGAATTCCCTCCTTTTCTTCTACCAAAATCACCTGATTTTCAAAGCTCCTTTTCACCTGATAATGCAATGCTTTCCAGTTTCCTAAATAATCTATGGAAGACCACGAAACGACAGGCCAACAATCGTTGAGTTGCCAGTATAAAGTTCCCATATTATAAGGTTTTGCTCTGCGGTGTGCTTCAATGGCAATCTGCATTCCGCGAGCCTGAAGCAATTGCGAAACATAATTGTATTTCACAAAATCTGTCGGAACTTTATAATCACGCTTCATGTAATTTTCAATAATTTCCCAGCCTCTGGAATGTTTTTCATGAGCTTTGATGGTAGCATTTTGTAAACTTAAATCAGGATTTCCTGAAAACATGGATTTTGTGGTTTCCAACGTCGGCATTCCCTGAAAACCGTATTCCGAAGCAAAACGCGGAACTTTTTCATTGTAAATTTCAAACGGCTGTTCTCCCCACCAAACACCCCAATAATGGGAATCGCCTTCCGTAAGGCTTTCTTGATGTCCCCATCCGATGGACGGCGAGCTTTCCCAATAGATTTGCTTATCACTTGTTGCATATTTTTTAACAGCGTTCGGAATTACTTCATGAAAAATTTTCTTGTAATCCTTCCAAACCTGTAAAGAATCTTCTTTTGAATATTTAAATTGTTTCTGATACCCCCAATTGAAAATCGCTTCATCAATTTCATTGTTTCCGCACCATAAAGCCAGAGAAGGATGATTCTGAATCCTTTCGGTCTGATCTTTCACTTCCAATTCTACATTTTTCTGAAATTTCTCATAAGACGGATAAAAACTTCCTGCAAACATAAAATCCTGCCACACCAGAATTCCATTTTCGTCACAGGCTTTGTAGAATTCATCATCTTCGTAAATTCCGCCTCCCCAAACGCGGATCATATTCATATTTGCATCTTTACAGGCTTTGATAAGCTGCTGATATTTTTCTTTCGTTATTCTCGGAGAAAAACTGTCGCCCGGAATCCAGTTGGTTCCTTTGGCATACATTGGTTTTCCGTTTACTTTGAAATAAAATGATTTTCCTTTTGCATCTTTTTCCTGGATTAATTCTATCGTTCTCAGTCCGATTTTTTCAGATTTTTCAGCAATCATTTTTGAATCTTTTTGTAAAGAAACTTTGATATCGTATAAGTTCGGATCGCCCCAACCGTTGGGTTGCCATAATTTCGGATTTTGAATCTGATAAGGAATTGAAATTAAATTCAATCCGGATTTTAAAGAAATATTTTGAGATTTTCCGTTAATTGAAAAACTGTATTTCCCTTCTTCTGTAGCGAAAATTTCAGCATGAATATTTAAATCTGCTTTTTGCTTTGTTAAAATTTTTTGTTCGATTTTTATATGATCAAGCCTAGCAATGTTCCAGAAATTTAATTTAACGTCTTTCCAGATTCCTGCCGTCACTAATCTTGGTCCCCAATCCCAACCGAATTGATACTGGGCTTTTCTCACAAAACTTCTCGGTGATTCCGGCATGGTGAAAGGAACTTTTTGGGCTAATTCTTTTCCGACATTTACCGCAGATCTGAATTTTACCTGTAAAATATTTTCACCGTTCTTTAAACTTTGTCTAACCGGAATTGTCCATTTTCTGAACATATTATCTGTCGATTGAATCAATTTTCCATTTAAATAAATTTCAGAAAACGTATCCAATCCATTAAAAATCAATTCAATATTTTGATTTTCTAAATCCTTTGAGGAAATGTTAAATGACGTCTGATAATCCCAGTCTTCATTTTCTATCCATTGTACTTTTTTTTCGTTTTCATCTTTATACGGATCGGGAATGATCTTGTTATTCATCAAATCCAGATGAACGGTTCCCGGAACAGAAGCAGTCAACCAATTATTCTCTTTGGAATTTTTGAATTTCCATTTTTCAGAGGATAAATTGCGCTCTGAAGTTTGTGCATTGGTCAAGATTTGTATGAAAAGGAAAGTAAAGAGTATGGATTTTTTCATTAATAGATTGATTATTAGTAAAATTCAAACGCTTTGTCATTCTGACGAAGGAAGAATCTCAACATTTATATTTAGATTCTTCACTCCACTCCGTTTCATTCAGAATGACAAACTCGACGTATATTTTTAGTTAAAATTCATTTTATTATTTATTCTTCAAAGCAATAATCTCTTCAGCATTCGCAAAAGCTCCGCCGTCCGTAATTGCGGAAGAATGAAAATATCCGGCTTTGGTAAGTTCTCTGATTTCTTCGATATTGGATGACCGAAGTCCGCCACCGACAAGAATTTCGATTCTGCCATTGGATAACGCTACTAATTTTTTAAGATTTTCCTTTCCTTCCGAAACATTGGGTTTCTGTCCTGAAGTCAGAATGGTTGTAAAGCCGCATTCAATAACTTTTTCCAATGATTTTTCTAAATCTTTTGCGCGGTCAAAGGCACGGTGAAATGTACATGAATAAGGTTTTGCCAGTTCCACCAAAATTTTATTCTGCTCACTATTCACCTCATCATTTTCATCCAGAATTCCGAATACGAAACCGTCAACTTTTAGAGATTTTAACTGAACCAGATCTGATTTCATCTGTTCAAATTCATCATCACTGTACGTGAAATCTCCGCCACGAGGACGAACCATCACAAAGATCGGAATATTGATTTTTTCTCTAAGTTGTTTTACGGTTTCAAAATCAGGTGTGGTTCCTCCTTCGCTTAATCCGTCGCATAATTCTATTCGGTCTGCACCGTTTTCAAAAGCAATGATTGCAGATTCCGGATTGAAGCATGCTATTTCTATTTTTGACATTTTTTTAATTTAAGTTTTGGCTAAAGCCAATGGATTTTTTATTTTGAAAGACGGGCTAAAGCCCATTCCTATTGATGACTACATCTATTTCAATGCAAAACCTGGTTTTTCCAGACGGTTTCCTTTCTGGTCATACACCGCAAAATTAAACCCATCCTGAATGCAGTAGGAGCCATATTCTCCTTTTTTATTAAGGGCAATAAAACCCACCTGAATATCCTTCAGATTTTTATTTCTTCTCTCGGTAATTTTTACAATTCTTTCAACCGCTTCTTTACAAGCCTGTTGCGGCGTTCTTCCCTGTCTCATCAATTCTACCACCAAATGCGTTCCTACAGTTCTGATCACTTCTTCACCATGACCGGTTGCTGTTGCTGCACCCACCTCATTATCAACAAATAAGCCTGCCCCGATAATCGGTGAATCTCCTACTCTTCCGTGCATTTTGAAAGCCATTCCGCTCGTTGTACAGGCACCTGAAAGATTTCCGTTCGCATCCAGAGCGATCATTCCGATTGTATCATGATTTTCAATATTAACAATCGGCTGATATTTGCTGTCTTTCAGCCATTCTTTCCATTCTTTTTCGGATTCGGGAGTGAGAATATTTTCTTTTTTGAATCCCTGCGAAACGGCAAATTGCAAGGCTCCGTCTCCAACCAGCATTACGTGAGGTGTTTTTTCCATTACTGCTCTTGCAACAGAAATCGGATTTTTAATATTCTCCAGACAGGCAACTGAACCGATGTTGTAGTTTTCGTCCATAATACAGGCATCTAAGGTCACTCTTCCATCTCTGTCGGGACGACCGCCATAACCTACACTTCTCTCTTCCGGATCATTTTCCACAAGGCGGACTCCTTTTTCCACTGCATCCAAAGCTCTTCCTCCTTTTCCGAGAATCGTCCAGGCTTCTTCATTGGCTTTTAAACCGAAATTCCATGTGGAAAGAACGATCGGTTTATTAATGATTGTATTGTTGTTTTCAGGCTGATTTTTAGCTAACAGATCCAACGGATTTACCGCTAAAGCCAGTGAAGCGACGGCAGATTTTTTCAGAAACTTTCTTCTACTTTGCATACTTAGATTTATTTGGCTCCAAATTAAGGATTTTTCGCATGAAGATGAAATAAAAAAAGCGGTAGATTTTCTACCGCCTAAATGATTTTACTGAAAATTAATGAGGTAATTTTTCCCTGAAATATCCGTAAACCCAAGTTCCGAAAATGGCACTCAGCAAAGTGATGGCTACCGCAAAAGCTCCGGTTCCGATCTGTGCGAAAAGCGGTCCGGGACAGGCTCCTGTAATCGCCCATCCAAATCCGAAGATCAGTCCGCCATAAATTTGGCCTTTATTAAATTTCTTTGGAGCAATGGAAATTTTTTCGCCATAAATGGTTTTGATATTAAATTTTTTAATGATCAATACAGAGATCATTCCTGTTAAAATAGCACTTCCGATAACACCGTACATATGGAAAGACTGTAACCGGAACATTTCCTGAATTCTGAACCAGCTTATAATTTCTGCTTTTACAAAGATGATCCCGAATAATATTCCAACGATCATATATTTTAAATTGTGGTACCATTTGTGCCTAAGTTGACTTTCGTTGGTACAAATACTGTCCTGATGTCTTATCTCTTTTTCCTGTTTCATTTTTAAATTTTAAAGTGAAAGAATAATGGGCAGAATGATGTTTGCCATTAAAAAGCCTCCTGCCATAAAGCAGATTGTTGCAATTAAGGAAGCGCCCTGAAGGTTGGAAAGTCCCATGATGGCGTGTCCGCTTGTACATCCTCCCGCATAACGCGTCCCGAAACCTACCAAAAAGCCACCGACAACCATCATAATAAATCCTCTTATGGTAAAAAGACTGGTAAAATTCATGAGTTGTGTCGGAACGAGATTGCTGTAATCCGTAATTCCGTAGGTTGCTAATTCTGTTTTGAGATTCTGGTTAACGGTAATTTCTTCTGGGTTCATTAAAAATTGAGCGGCAATCATTCCGCCTAAAAAAATTCCGAATACAAAGAATAAATTCCAGAGTTCTTTTTTCCAGTCATATTTAAAGAAGCCGATATTCGCAGGAATACATGCTGCACAGATATGTCTGAGCGACGAGCTTATCCCGAAAGATTTGTTTCCCAAAATCAGCAAAGCAGGAACAGTAAGCCCGATTAACGGTCCTGCAACGTACCACGGCCAAGGTTCTTTTATGATTTCTAACATTAAGTATTTGTATTAAAACTGTTTTATATTCTGATTAATGATTTTAACGTGAGTTTGATGTAAAGATTGCAAATAAAATCGACTTCAGCAGAAATTGACCTATTTTTGGATTTAAACGCCAAGAGCGCTAAGTTTTCTTTTCAAAATAACTCTGTTGATTTTTAAGTTTGCAAAGGCGTTAACACTTATTGAAGACCACAAAGATTCTTATTCTGACTGATTTTGGACCTTCAAAAGTTTCTTGTCTCTTTCGTTGTAAAATCTATTTTAAAATTTTACTCTGGCAAACAAAATCACTTACCGGAATGTCTGTTTGAGAAATTGCGTTGAACCCGCCTTCAATTTCACTAAAATTGCGGTAGCCTCTTGCCTGAAGAATACTTGCAGCCATCATACTTCTGTAACCTCCTGCACAGTGAAGATAGAAATGTTCTGCCGGATCGATTGAACTGATCCATTCGTTGATGTATGCCAAAGGTTTGTTAAATGCTTCATCTATATGTTCTGCATTGTATTCACTTTCTTTTCGGACATCAATAATTTTCGCTTCTTTTTCTTTAATTTCCTGTTCAAATTGCTGTGCGGAAATTCTGTTAACGGAATCTATTTCTTTTCCGCTGTCTTTCCATGCGTTGAAGCTACCTTTTAAAAATCCGAGAACATTGTCAAATCCTACACGGCTTAATCGGGTCACGGTTTCTTCCTCTTCATTTTCGTTGGTAATGAGCAGAATTGGCTGTTTTACATCCACTACCAAAGCTCCGACCCAAGGTGCAAAATCGCCATTCAGTCCAATATTGATGGATTGCGGAACAAATCCTTTTACGAAGTCTTCGTTATTTCGTACATCCAAAATCAAAGCACCTGAATGTTCTGCCATTTCTTCAAATTCATCAGGGGAAAGTGCCTGTAAACCTTTAGACAAGACTTCATCGAAACTGTCGTAGCCTTTTTTATTCATCGCCACATTCATTCCAAAATAAGCCGGAGGCGGAAGAAGTCCGTCTGTAACCGCTTTGATGAAACTTTGTTTATCTCTCTGATTCAAGGCGTAATTGGTTTTCTTCTGATTTCCCAGTGAATCTACCGTTTCTTTCTGCATATTTTTTCCGCATGCAGAACCCGCTCCGTGTGCCGGATAAACGGTAATGTCATCATCCAAAGGTAAAATTTTGCTGTAAAGACTTTCATAAAGTAAGCCTGCCAATTCTTCCTGCGTCATGTTTGCTGCTTTCTGTGCCAGATCGGGACGTCCAACATCGCCTAAAAACAGAGTATCTCCGCTGAAAAGAGCCGTTTCTTTTCCGTTTTCGTCAATCAGAAGAAAAGAGGAACTTTCCATGGTATGACCGGGTGTATGAAGAACTTTTATGGTGATACTTCCTACTTGAAAGGTCTGATTATCTTCTGCAATAATGGCTTCAAATTCAGGTTTTGCTGTGGGACCGTATACAATCGGTGCATTCGTTTTTTTGCTTAAATCTAAATGTCCGCTTACAAAATCCGCGTGAAAGTGGGTTTCAAAAATGTATTTCAGCGTAACGTTATCTTTTTTAAGACGCTCAATATAAGGCTGGGTTTCTCTTAGCGGATCTATAATTGCCGCTTCACCGTTAGAAACAATGTAATAAGCTCCCTGTGCAAGACATCCTGTATAAATCTGTTCTATTTTCATTTTTTCTGATTTTAAATTTTACTTATTTTTCTGATACAAATTTCCGAGTTTAAGATTTTCTGTACCGCTACTTTTGTTACAGAAGGGTTTTTATTTTTTTGAACACAAAGACACTAAGATTTTTTTAACTATTGTGATTTTTGCGTTTCACAAAGCCGCTAAAGCTTATAAGAGATTGAACTTCATGGTTATTCTAATTAAAATTAACTTTAAGTATAAGTTTTGGCTAAAGCCTATTGTTTTCTTGATTACTAAAATGGGCTGAAGCCCATTCCTATTGATACTTTTGCACTGTTTTTACATCAAACTCACGTTAAAACACTATGTCCTAATTACTATGTTTTTTTGGGTGTCAGAAAGCCGATAAAGCTTATAAGAGATTGAACTTCATGGTATTTTAATTAAAATTAACTTTAATCGAAATTGAGTACAAATTTTGGCTAAAGCTGATTGTTTTCTTGATTATTAAAATGGGCTGAAGCCCAATCATATTGATACTTTTGCACTGTTTTTACATCAAACTCACGCTTTTTTGAATATCATAATGATGCTAATGTTTATAATAGATTGGATTTTATAGTATTTTGCTCTATAGATTTAAAAAAACTTTGATTTTTTTACCCCGAATTTCTCGCAGTCCGACCTGAGTGGAGTTCTTTTATTTTTTACAAAACAAAAAGATTGGGAGCCCTTCCATAAACTCAGGATAAACTACAGGCGGAAACAGATGCCCTAATAAGAAAAAACTACAAAAAAAGTTCTTTGACGATGATGTAAATTCCCATCACAAGAATGAACCATCCGAATGCAGGCTTGAGTTTTTTTCCGTCGATTTTTTTGGATAACTGCGAACCGATGATGATACCGACAATAGCAATTGATGAAATGGTGGCTAATAATTTCCAATCGATTTTCACAGCATTCATTGATGAGAAAAATCCGATGAGCGAATTAAGCGAAATGATAACCAGCGAAGTTCCGATGGCTGCTTTCATTGGGGTTTTGAGGAGATTAACAAGAGCAGGAATGATCATAAATCCGCCTCCGGCTCCGACTAAACCTGTTAAAATTCCGACAACAGATCCTTCTCCTGCAGCCAAAAGGGTACTGTTTTTCTGTAAATCTGATGTTTCAGTAACACAATCTGTAGTTTTCTGAATCATTTTGTAGGAAGCTAAAATCATTAATCCTGCAAAAATTAAAAGCAATAGAATATCTTTGGTTACCACAAAGTTGCTGACTGTAACAACTTCATCGGGAATTAAGGGTACAATATAATTTCGCGTCAGGAAAATGGAAATAATGGACGGAATGCCGAAAACAAGTGCTGTTTTAAAATTCACCAACCCTTTTTTGAAATAGGAAACTGAACCGACCACACTGCTGATTCCGACAATAAAAAGGGAATATTCTGTTGCCAGAAAAGCATCTAATCCGAAAAGGTAAACCAAAACGGGAACGGTAAGAATGCTTCCGCCACCACCGATTAAACCTAACGAAATTCCTATTAAAACAGAAGCGAGATATCCAAAAATTTCCATGTTTTCAACTTTACAATGCAAAATTGAAGATATTGGAAAAGGTGTACCGCTACTTTTGTTACAGAAGGATTTTCATACCGTGTTTTTTAAGTTTGCAAACTCGTAATATTTTTTTGATTGCGAAGTTCGCTAAGATTTTTTTTACTACTATCCTTTTTTAAGTTCGCAAAGTTACTTCGACAAGCTCAGCATAAACTATTCACTTAGATAGGATCGCAAAGAGTTTTGTCTAATCTTCTAAAATTGTAATTTTATTTCGTCCGAGCTGGAGTTTTCCGGAGTCTTCAAGCTGTTTCAGGAGTCGGGAAACGACGACTCTGGCGGTTCCGAGTTCATTGGCAAGCTGTTCGTGGGTGATTATGATGGTTTTGGAATTCAGAATTTCAGATTTTTTGTGAAGAAGATTCAGCAGTCTTTCATCTACTTTTTTGAAAGCGATCGCATTGATGATATCCAAGAGTTCTTCAAAGCGCTTATGATACAGCCTGAAAATATAATCGAGCCATTCCGGATATTCTTTAATAAACAATGAAACCTTGTCAACAGGCAGAAACAGGATTTCGGTATCTTCTTCTACTTCCGCTTTTACGATGCTTTTTTCATTATGCATTCCGCCCAGAAAAGACATAATGCAGCTTTCACCTGCTTTGATGTAGTACAGAAGAATTTCCCGACCATCTTCTTCGGTACGGATCACTTTCATCATCCCTTTCATCACAATTGGAATAGAACGGATGGACGAATTTTCATCCAGAATAATATCGCCTTCATTATAGGTTTTTGTAACTCCGTATCTGTAAAGCTTTTCCACCAGTTCCGGCGAAGAAGTAAATTCTGAAGAAAGCACTGAATCCTGCATAATAAAATTTCTAAGGCTAATTTACACCAATTTCGTCAACAAAAAGCCATGCTTTAGAATCTGCACCCGGATTTCCCGCAGGAATAATGCCTGCATTTTCTATTTTAACCTTAATGTATTTTGAATTCTGACTTCCTACATTCACTTTAATTTTTCCTTTTGCTGAAAGGATTTCTTCTTTTCCGACTTCTTTTATTAACTTAAAATCTGAGCCGTTGTCTGATACAAAAATCTGAGCCGATTTTGCGAAATGAATCCAGCTTCCTTTATTATCCAGTGTATTGAAATAAACTTCCGAAAACTGAGTTTTCTGTCCGAAATCAATGGTTGCCACCACATCTTTTCCATTAAAACCAAGCCATGTTTTTCCCAGTTGTTTTTGGTTTCCTGTAATTCCGTCGATTAAAGTAAAAGCTCCGCCGAAAGAATAATTTTCACTTGGCTGTTCTTCTAATGTAATTTTTTTTCCGGTTGTTTTGGATATCGTGAAAATTTGGGAAGATACAGCGCTTTTAAGCTGTCCATTTTCGAAATAGGCAGATTTAACCGTCATTGATTTTGAAATCTGAACAGGATTTTTATAGGTCTGAGAATTAGCTGAAGGATCTGTTCCGTCCACTGTGTATCGGATTCCGTCCGGATTTTGTGAGGTTGAAAGTTCGTAAGCTACTCCATTTCCAGAAGAAATTACTTTCCCTGAAACATTGTAAATGCTTTTGGCGTAATTCACTCCCATTTTATCCAGATTTTTGAATTCATTTACTACTCTTCCTTCAAATTCCTTATAATTTTTAGGATCAGCAGTTCCCCATCCCACTTCAGAAAGCGCCAGTAATCTCGGGAAAATCATATACTGAACGCGGTTGAAATCAAGAATATACTCGGTCCACAAATTTGCCTGAACTCCTAAAATATATTTTGCCTGTTCAGCATTCAGTTCTTCGGGAATTGGATTGTAAGAATAGACTTTATCCAAAGGCGTAAATCCTCCGAAAGCGTTCGGCTCGGTTGCCGGATCTCCCTGATAATGATCGAAATAACAGTAAGATCCGGGCGTCATAACGGCAAAATGACCGGATTTTGCAGCTTCTACCCCGCCTTTAATTCCTGTCCAGCTCATAACTGCGGCATTCGGAGCCAGTCCACCTTCCAGAATTTCGTCCCAACCGATGATTTTTCTGCCTTTTGAATTCACATATTTTTCAATTCGTTGGATAAAATAACTTTGAAGTCCGTGCTCGTCTTTCAGGTTATTTTTTTTGATTAATTCCTGACAATGAGGGCATTCTTTCCATCTTGTTTTCGGACATTCATCGCCTCCGATGTGGATGTATTGCGAAGGAAAAAGTGCAATTACCTCATCCAAAACATTTTCTAAAAAGGTAAAAGTTTCGTCTTTCGGACAGAAAACATCATCAAAAACGCCCCATTTTGTGGCAGGTTCGAAAGATCCTTTTGTACAGGCTAAATCCGGATAGGCGGACAATGCAGCTAAAGCGTGACCCGGCATTTCAATTTCGGGAACTATGGTAATATGTCTTTCCTGAGCGTATTTTACGACTTCTTTAATCTGATCCTGCGTATAAAAATAAGGCCCGTAAGGTTTTCCGTCGAAGGTATTATCAACATACGCTCCAATCATCGATTCCTTACGTTTTGAGCCGACCTGCGTTAATTTCGGATATTTTTTGATCTCAATTCTCCAACCCTGATCGTCGGTTAAATGCCAGTGAAACGTATTCAGTTTATACATGGCGAGATAATCGATGTATTGTTTTACTTCTTCAACGGTGAAAAAATGTCTGGAAACGTCCAAATGCATTCCTCTCCATTGAAATTTTGGGGAATCATGGATTTCGAGAGCAGGAATTTTACCGTCTTCTGAAGTTTTTATTAATTGTAGAAGAGTTTGAATGCCTTGAAAAAGACCTTCAGGGTTCTTCCCAACAACCATAATCATTTCGTTGCTGATATTTATAATGTAATTTGAATTAAACTCTCGTTTATTATCAATTTTTAAATCTTTATTTAACAGTAGCGAAATAAAATTTGGCTTTGTTTTTTTTATGTTTTGAGATGAATTTTTTGGATAGATTTTTTTAAAATTATCCATAAAATATTTGTATTCATTAGATTTTTTGTCTCCCACGAAAAGTGTATTCCCGCTTACCTCGAAATTCCCTGTTTTTAATTCAACCTTTTGCGGATAGGGAATTAAATTTAATCTGGTTTGAGTAAAAAAGAGACTTGAAAAAAGCACAGAAAGTACCAATAAAAAACTCTGCATTTTGTGGATTTAAGATTTAAGCGAATATACTTATTTTCTGAAAATTTTAAAGATGATTTAACTTATTAAGGAACAAAACATCTAATTTTGCAAAAAATAAACGATGAGAAAAACATTTCTTTTGATAGGCGGACTTTTATTTTCAGTTTCCTCACAGGCACAGATTTTAGATGTTATAAAATCTACCGTGAAAGATCAGACGGGAATTGATCTTAACAATCCTAAAGTTCCGGCTCAAACCAACGGAACCACAACCACGCCAAAAACGACAACAACAGCATCATCCGTTAATCTGGGAAGTCTTACATCAACCCAAATTTCTTCTGGACTAAAGGAAGCTCTGAGTCTCGGTGTAAATGAAGGCGTGAAAAAATTAGGCGTAACGGACGGTTTCCTGAAAAATGAAGCGGTAAAAATTTTAATGCCCGAAAAACTGAGAAAAATCGACACTACTTTACGCTCTATCGGGTTGGGAAGTCTTGCAGACCAGGGCGTAAAATTGCTGAACAGAGCTGCGGAAGATGCCGTAACGGAAGCTGCCCCGATCTTTACAAAAGCGATTACTTCAATGACGATAACGGATGCTAAAAATATTTTACTGGGAAGTAATAATGCAGCGACAAACTATTTACAGACTAAAACTCAATCGCAATTATTTACAGCGTTTCAGCCAAAAGTAAAAGCGTCACTGGGAAAAGTGGGAGCCGATAAAGTCTGGAGCAATATTATTTCTAAATACAATACTTTCACAGGGCAGGCTGTAACTACAGATCTTAATGAATATGTAACCACAGAAACCATTAACGGGGTTTTCAAAATGGTGGCAGAAAAAGAAAGCGGAATCCGAAATACGCCTGCCATGAGAACCACAAGTATTTTGCAGAAGGTTTTCGGAGCTCAGGACGGTAAATAATATAAGCTAACTGAGACTTTATTCTCTTTTAAAACAAAAATACCATCCATCTTGCAGACTGCAGGATGGATTTTTTATGTCTGATAAAGATTTACACGGTTTTTTTTTAAAAACTAACTGATAATCAAACTATTGCATTTCATTAATTAACCTCAGACAAAATGGTATTACTTTGATAAGTTCTACGTCTTTGTATATCTTAAAAGCTGAATTCCTGATAATTGAATCTATTTGTTCAACCATTGCGGTTAAGAAGACTTATCCCGAACTCACGTTAATTAATTATATTAGACTTAGTTCATTACAAAGATTTGTGATCTAAATTGTTTTTAATTTAAATGCTGATAAGTTTAGAGTAAAGCCAATTGATTCCTAATTGTTAAAATGAAATAAAGCCTTCTCTTATTGATTCTTGTATCGTTATTATTTTGAACTTTTAGGACATTCAAATTGTTGTGGAAATATTAGACGAATTTTAACATGAAACTGAAAAATAACTCTAATTTTTGCAAGATTTTTTTTTTCAATCATTTTTACTTTTTTAAATGTTTCTTTTTTCACAGAGTTAAGAAAAAACATCCTTCTTGCTATTGATTTTGGGAGATTTAAAAAGAAGAATATTTTATAAAACATGACAAAAATCACATTTTAAAATATATAATCAACAAAATAAATTACTGAATATCAATTATTTAAAATTTAAAGTTAACATTGTATTAAAAAAAATAAAATTTTTATTAAAAAAAGTTTAATATAGAAGCCAGATAATAAAATCAAATTGCGCAATCGATTACACAAAAGTTTTTAATTCGTTTTTTCAACAGAATTTCGGGAAGTAGCTAAGCTCTGATTCTTATTGAAAAGAAAAACATTTAATTAAAAAAAAAACTAAAATTATGTCATCTGAAAAAATAGCAAAATCCGGCTTTCTGATTCGAAAAAAGCTTGCTGTTTTGTTTCTGTTTTCCTCTGTAGCAGTTTTTGCGCAGCAGGGTAAAGAGGTAAGCGGAAAGATTACTAACAGCAAGCAGGCTCCTGTTCCTAACGCAACGGTGAAGGAAGAAGGTACAGAAAATTCTGTTACTACAGATGCTGAAGGAAATTTCATCATCAAACTGCTTAAGTATCAGTCTTCGCTTTCTGTTGAAAATGAAGGATTTCAGTCGCAGATTATCCCGGTGAACAACCGTTCTTTTATCGCGGTTCCGTTAAAGGAAGAAAAAACAAAAAGCATCGAGCAGATTGTACTGGTAGGTTACGGCAGCGTTAAAAAATCAGATCTTACAGGATCTGTAAATACTTTAAGTACCGACAAAATTATAGAACGAAATACTACAAGTGCACTGGAAGGTATTCAGGGAAGTATGCCCGGAGTACAGATAACTTCGAATTCTGGGAGAGTGGGCGATGGTTTTAAAATGACAATCCGCGGAAATAACTCTCTCATCTCATCCGGAAATCCATTATATGTTGTAGACGGAGTTCCTACGGATAATATCGATTTTCTGAATCCTCAGGATATTGCCAGAATGGATATTCTTAAGGATGCTTCTTCTGCTGCAATATACGGTTCCAGAGGAGCGAGCGGAGTGGTTTTGGTAACCACTAAAAACGGAGCTACCGTAAAATCCGGAGTAAGTGTTTCTCTGGAAACTTCTTATGGGGTAAGAACTGCCGCCCGTTTACCGAAAATGATGTCCGGAGAAGAATGGTGGCGCTTTCATCAGGCAGCATATCTCAGCGCAAATCCTATGACCCAGACTCCTGCACAACTGGCAACACTTGCCGGAAACCAGAGTCCTCTTCTTGTACAGAGAGCCAATAACGGTTATAATTTCGACTGGTATGATGCGGTACTTCAGCCGGGTTCTACCCAAAATCATTACATTAATGTTTCGGGAAGGTCTGAAGGAGGACTGGGATATAATTTATCTTTCGGTATTCAGGGAAATGAAGGGATTATTGCCAATGATTCTAACGACAAGTATACTTTTAAACTGGGAATTAATCATAAGATCAATTCTAAATTTACAACTGGTGCTAATATAACGGTTGCAAGAACTGTTACAGAATACGGAAGTGATCTTGCCATGAGATCGGCATTCAGTTTCAGTCCGCTTATTTCGCCTTACGCAGTAGATGCAAATGGAAACGATATTCCGGGACAACTGTTTTTATTACCCGGAAAACTTACATATCCGGACGGATCCTGGGCAATTAATAAAACAAGTACCATCAACCCTCTTCTGGAAATTGCCAACTCCAGACAAAATGAAAGGGTGTGGCAGACTTTGGGAAATTTATTTTTTCAATATCAGCCTAAAAAATGGCTTTCTTTAAAAACTACATTTTCTGCCGGATTTTCAAACTCAAGACTTGGAATCTCCAATACAGCGGAAACAAATGTAGGTATTGCGCTTAACAGACTCAACTCTGCTTCTGTAGGCAAAACTGAAAATTTCAATTATACGTGGGATAATCAGATTGATATAAAACATACTTTTAAAGATGTTCATGATGTAAGTCTATTGTTGCTGCAAAGTATTTACTCTAATGAAGAAGAATCTTCCTATGGCTATTCTAACGGACAGCCTTTTAATTCTGAATTTTATAATCTGGGCTTCGGACTTCAGAGCAGTTATCAGCTTCAGGCGGCTCCTTACATGAAGAGAACTCTTAATTCTTATGCTGTACGACTGAATTACGGGTTTAAAGACAAATATTTATTGACGGCATCTACCCGATGGGATGGTTCCTCGGTATTATCCACCGGCAATAAGTGGACTGCTTTTCCTTCTTTAGCATTGGGATGGAAAATAAGTAAGGAATCTTTTCTTGAAAATGTATCTTCTATTTCAGAATTAAAACTAAGAGCAAGTATCGGATATACCGGAAACGACAATGTTGCACCTTATCAGTCGCTTGCATTACTGGATCAGCAGACTTTTTATGCTAATGGCAGTACACTCGTTCCGGGATTACAATCCTCCGTTTTCGCGAATCCGCTCCTTACATGGGAAAAAACAAGGGAGCTTAATTTCGGGCTGGATTTCGGATTTTTAAAAAACAGAATCAGCGGTACTGTTGATGTATACGACAGGCTTTCCGATAATCTGATCTACAGACAACAGCTTCCCGCAGAAATGGGGATTAAATATACCTACTCGAATGTAGGATCTGTAAGCAACAAAGGGGTTGAAGTATTACTGACCACAAAAAATATTAAAAGTAAACTCATAAACTGGGAGACGACTTTTACCTTTACGAAAAACGTAAATAAACTCGAATCTATTTACAATCAGGATCAGGTAAGCGATAAGGGAAATCTTCTTATTTTAGGTTCCAGCTTAAACCCGAATTTCAATTATGTGTACGACGGAGTTTGGCAGGAAAGTGAGGCAGCGCAGGCAGCCGCTTACGGGCAGACTCCGGGAATGGCACGTCCGAAAGATCTTAACGGCGACGGAAAATTTGATGCAAATGACAGAACGGTTATCGGCAGTTCGGTTCCGAAATGGCAGGGAAGTTTTTACTCCAGATTTACGGTAGGGAAATTCGATTTCAATTTTTCTATTATTACCAGTCAGGGACAAACGGTTCTCAGTACTTTTCATCAAAATTTTGCTGATGTTTCAGACAGAGGCCGTCAGAAAATGGCGATGGAATATTTTGTACCAACTAATAGTGCAGGACTTGCTGCTAATGCCAATACGACAAATCCAAGACCGGGTCCGGTTGCTACAGGAGCAGGAGCATTTTGGTCTACAGGATTCGGGTATTACAGAGATATTTCTTTTGTGAAGGTAAAAAACATTTCACTTGGATATACTTTTGATTCGGAATTCCTCAGCAAAATAAAGATGAGCAATCTCAGAGTTTACATTAATGTTCTCGATCCTTTTGTATTTACCAAATTCGACGGATATGATCCTGAATGGGCAGCCGCAAATATCGGGATCAACAGACCGGCTTCTATTACTACACAAT
This sequence comes from Chryseobacterium urinae, assembly GCF_030518295.1. Classification (NCBI taxonomy): domain Bacteria; kingdom Pseudomonadati; phylum Bacteroidota; class Flavobacteriia; order Flavobacteriales; family Weeksellaceae; genus Chryseobacterium; species Chryseobacterium urinae. The sequence continues at coordinate 84,358 of NZ_JAULSJ010000018.1, forward strand.
TAGGACTAAGTGCTAAATTTTAATTCTACAATCATGAAAAAGATATTCTTAACATTAATTTTCGCCGCCTCAATTTTCAATTCCTGCAGCGATTTTCTCGAAGAAGAAAGTTTGTCTAATGCTCCTGCAGACGACGCCTATAAGACTGCGGTAGGGTTTCAGTTACTTGTGAACACCGATTATGCATGGTTAAAAAGTATTTATGGTGGAGATCCGTGGCTTTTTGTAGCGGGTACAGATATGTATGCGGAAGGAAGAACGCCGGAACCGGCAGGTCTCAGCCAATATACTCAGCTTATTCCCGCTTCAGAAGGTGTGGATCAGTTATATACATCCTGTTATCAGCTTATTCAGGCGGTAAACAAGACTGTATACTATTCTAAAATTACAGAACAGACTGCCAATGTTCCGGTATTGGTGGGAGAAGCAAGGTTTTTAAGAGCCAATGCATATTTTCTGCTGGTGCAGACGTATGGCGGAGTACCTATTGTAGAGGAGAACTTTACTTTGCCAGTTCTTCAGTTTGACAGAAATTCAGCAGAACAAGTATATACATACATCATCAATGAGTTGAAAGCTTCACTTGCAGCCGTAGGAACACAAGCTTATTCTACCAGCGGAAAAGTTAATAAAAGAGCAGTGAATGATCTTTTGGCAAAAGTATACCTTACCCGAGGCTATGAGACTTTCGGTTCGGCTTCAGATTTTGCAACTGCGGCAACGTATGCAGATGCAGCCATCGCAGGACAGGGATTAACAATTTCTCCTGCTGATTTATTTTACCCTGGTAAAGATCTTAATGCTGAAACTATTTTTTCTGTACAGTATGATTTTACCTCTACCAGTACATCTCCTACTACCCTTGGAAACAAGCAGTTTTACTACTTCAGTTCATATCTTGGCGGTGCAGAAACCAATGGTAACGCTCCGTTAAGAAGTTATAATCTTTGCCCGACATCTTACGCATTGAATTTATTTAAAAAAGGAGATCTGAGATGGGAGTCTACCTTTATGAACGTTGTGTATGAAAGATATTACGACTTTTTCAGAGTAGCAGATAAATCTACGCTGAGAATTAAACATTTTTATGAACCTTTATGGTATACCGCAGCAGATAAAACAGCTTGGCTGTCTGCCAATGCTTCAAAACTCGCCCCGGGATTTGTTTACCACGACAAAGGAACTTTTGATGCGGCTTATACTTTGGTGAAGAATCTGGATTACCAGACCATTCCTGTGAAAAAGTTTGATGATCCTTCCCCTTCAACTCCATCCAGCACGGGAGCCGTAAGTACGAGAGATATTATTGTTTCAAGACTTGCAGATACGTATCTTATTGCAGCAGAAGCCTATTTGAAATCAGGAAATTCTGCTTTAGGACTTTTAAGACTGAATGCAGTAAGAGCAAGAGCGGGAGTTCCGGATGCTACACCGGCAGAATTTAACATCGATTATATTCTTGATGAACGCGGCAGAGAAATGCTTGGAGAATACAACAGATGGTTTGATCTTAAGCGTACAGGAACTCTTATTACAAGAACTGTACAGTACAATTATAAAATTACAAGTGCTTCTAACTTCAATGGTAATAACGGAGCCAAGAAAATTTTAAGACCTATTCCGCAGACGGTTTTAGATCTTAATCAGAATAAAAATTTTCCGCAAAACCCAGCCTATTAATATACTATTCAAAAAAATAATCCGCCTTTATGAGACGGATTATTTTTTTATTGTGCTAAAACTGCATTTCCGGAATTTCTCCTTCAATAATCAGATCAGCTTCTGTAGATTGTATAATGTGCTCCACAGAAACTCCCGGAGCTCTTTCAACAAGTTTAAAACCCTGAGGCGTAACATCTAGAACGGCTAATTCTGTAACCACTCTTTTCACGCAGTTTACTCCGGTTAAAGGTAGGGTACATTTTTTAAGTATTTTACTTTCTCCTGCTTTGTTTACGTGCATCATCGCAACGATAATATTTTCTGCCGAAGCTACAAGATCCATTGCTCCGCCCATTCCTTTCACCATTTTTCCCGGAATTTTCCAGTTGGCAATATCTCCGTTTTCGGCAACTTCCATGGCTCCCAAAATGGTAAGATCCACTTTCTGCGCTCTTATCATCCCGAAACTGAACGCCGAATCGAAGAAGGAACCTCCGTCTAAGATGGTAATCGTCTGTTTTCCGGCATTGATGACATCTGCGTCTTCTTCTCCCTCAAAAGGAAATGGTCCCATTCCTAAAACTCCGTTCTCACTCTGGAACTCTACCGAAAGATTATCCGGAACGTAGTTGGCAACCAATGTGGGAATTCCGATTCCTAAATTTACATAATATCCGTCTTTTACTTCTCTTGAAATTCTTTGTGCAATTTGTTCTTTAGTCAGCATAGCTTAATCTTATCCTGCCAAATTAGCCATTTTTTCAGAATTACGAAATAATTTTCTTTCTTATCCTATGATAAATGTTACTTCTTAAATTGTTGTAAATTTGTACGCTTTAATTTAAACGATGAAAATTTTATTACATTACCTTAAACCTTATAAGTGGCTGATTATTATTTCGCTGTTTTTAGCTGCTGTAAATCAGGTATTTTCTTTATTTGCACCTGCCATTACAGGGAATATATTAGACAAACTTGTTACCCATCCCAATTTTTTCGATAAAGAGAAAACCCTTCCGAGAAATATGGAAGAATATCTCTACGGAACTGATATCTATCATGGTGTTTTCTACTTTTTAGGGCTTTTAATCGGTACTGCAATGATCAGCCGTATTGCAAAAGCGTTTCAGGATTATGTGGTGAATGTGATTATTCAGAAATTCGGGGCTAAAATTTTTACGGACGGTCTGAAGCATTCGATGAGGCTTCCTTTTCAGGAATTTGAAGATCAGAGAAGTGGTGAAACGCTTTCTATTTTAACGAAGGTTCGGGAAGATTCTGTAAAGTTTATCAATAATTTCATTAATGTCTTTTTTGGAATTTTAGTTAGTATCATTTTCGTTTCTGTATACGCGATTCGTCTGCATTGGTCGATTATGCCGGTTTATGTAGTGGGAATTATTTTTATTGCAGTGGTAACAAATTTATTAAGCAAGAGAATAAAAACCATTCAGAAAAATATTGTCACCGAAACTACAAATCTTGCAGGAAGTACCACGGAAAGTCTCAGAAATATTGAGATCGTAAAAAGTCTTGGACTGACCAATCAGGAAGTTGAACGTCTGAACAACAATACCTATAAAATTCTTAATCTGGAACTAAGAAAGGTTAAAAGCATCCGTTCTTTAAGCTTTGTACAGGGAACTCTGGTTAATTTTTTACAGCAGATCATCACATTTACGTTGTTGTTATTAATTTTTAAAAATATTGTAACTCCGGGACAGTATTTATCGTTAATGTTTTACGGATTCTTTATTTTCGGACCGATGCAGGAAATTGGAAATATCATCATTTCCTACCGTGAAGCACAGGCTTCGCTGAATAATTTCGACCGTGTGATGAAAAAAGAAGTGGAACCGAAACCTTTAACACCGAAGAAAATCGGAGCTATTGAGGAGCTTGAGTTTGAAAAAGTTTCTTTTCAGCATCAGACTGCGCATTATAAGGCTTTAAGTTCTATTTCCTTTAATGTTAAAAACGGAGAAACCATTGCTTTTGTAGGGCCAAGCGGTTCGGGAAAAAGTACTCTGGTAAAACTGTTGGTGGGATTGTACAGACCGCAGGAAGGCTCTATTTTATATAACAATATTGACGGGAAAGAATTTGATTTTGATGAACTGAGAAACCAGATCGGGTTTGTAACGCAGGACACTCAGCTTTTTGCAGGAACTATTAAAGAAAATCTTTTGTTTGTAAATCCGTCCGCAACGGAAGAAGATTTGCAGCTGGCTTTAAAAAAATCAAGCTGTACCGCTCTTCTGGAGCGTGCTGAAAACGGAATTAATACCGTGATTGGTGAAGGCGGACTAAAACTAAGCGGTGGTGAAAAGCAGAGAATTGCGATTGCAAGAGCGTTACTGAGAAAACCTCATTTACTGATCTTTGATGAAGCTACTTCCGCACTGGACAGTATTACCGAAGAGGAAATTACCACAACCATTAAAGAAATTTCAAAGGAAAAAGAGCAGATTACGGTTCTTATTGCACACCGTTTAAGCACGATTATGCACGCCGACAGAATTTACGTTCTGGAACGCGGACAAATTGTAGAAACCGGCTCTCATCTTAATCTTATTGAAGAAAAAGGTTTGTATTATGCCATGTGGAGACAGCAGATCGGGGAAAGAAAAACTTTGGTGTAGATAAGGTGGAAGTTGGAAGCGGGATGATGGAAGTTTATATATGATTGTGAGATTCTTCGCTTTTGTTCATAATGACAATTAGGCTTTTATAACTAAAATAAATTACCCCGAATGTTGATTTCGGGGTATTATTTTTATGAAGAAATTTAAAATTAATCTCTTTTTCTAACGGTTCTCTGCTCGATTCTTTTTTCGAATTTCTCACCCTGAAAAATTCTCTGAATCATGATTCCCGGAATGTGAATCTGGTTAGGATCCAATTCTCCCGGCTCTACCAATTCCTCTACTTCTGCAATGGTAATTTTTCCTGCTCCCGCCATCGGATGATTGAAGTTTCTTGCCGATCCTTTAAAGATAAGGTTTCCGGCGTGATCTCCTTTCCATGCTTTTACAATTGAGAAGTCCGCTTCATAAGCATATTCCAGAATGTGGGGTTTTCCTTTGAAATCTTTTACTTCTTTTCCTTCCGCTACTTCCGTCCCGAAACCTGCCGGTGTGTAAAAAGCGGGAATTCCAGCCTGCGCCGCTCTGCATTTTTCTGCCAAAGTTCCCTGTGGAGTAAGTTCCACTTCCAGTTCTCCTGAAAGCATCTGTCTTTCGAATTCTGCATTTTCTCCTACATAAGAAGAAATCATTTTTTTGATCTGTCTTTTGTGAAGCAGTAATCCCAAACCGAAATCGTCTACTCCGGCGTTGTTTGAAATACAGGTTAAGTCTTTTACATCACTCTCTACCAAAGCATTAATTGAGTTTTCAGGAATTCCGCAAAGTCCGAATCCTCCTAACATTAATGTCATTCCGTCTTTAATGCCTTCGATGGCTTCCTTTGCATTTTTTACTCTTTTATCTATCATGAAATATTAGATTTTTCTGTTGGCTAAATTTAATAATTTTTCTCATATATCCGGTGTTCAGGATTTTTTGATTTTTTTCGTGGTCTGAAATTTGGATAGTCTACATCATCACCCCACAAATATTTATATTATGGAAGCAAAAAATATTTCAAGAATTGCACTCGGCGCATTTTTAATTACCGCAGGAATAGGACATCTTACTTTCGCAAGGAAAGAGTTTCAGGCACAGGTTCCGGAATGGGTTCCTCTGGATAAAGATGATACTGTTGTTTATTCGGGAGTTGCCGAAATCGCTTTAGGAACGGCAATGATCGCAACACCTAAAAAATACAGAAAAAATATGGGAAGAATTGTTGCTGGATTTTTCGCGGCTGTTTTTCCCGGGAATATTGCCCAATACAAGAACAGAAGGGATTCTTTTGGACTGAACACGGATAATCAGAGATTGGGAAGACTTTTTATGCAGGCTCCGCTGATTGCATGGGCACTGAAATCTACTGATGATTGATTTTTGAATGTCAAATATTGAGCCACGGAGAATATTTTAGCCCAGATTGAGCGGCATGTCTGAGCTCTTTTCTTAGTTTCGGGGGGGGGGGGGGGGG
>NZ_JAULSJ010000019.1:0-88337 GCF_030518295.1 Chryseobacterium urinae
AGAATTTTACAGTTAATGAATGAAATCGATCTTACTAGCTGTAAAAAAGCACTTGGGTACAGAATTTCTGAATTAAGAAAGAAAATTATAAATCCCGAAACCAATAAACCTATTTCACAGGAAGAACTGGGTTTAAGGACTGGTCATGCGAAAAAGACAATCGGAGAATTAGAGCGAGGCAATACGAATCCGCGCTATGATACTTTGCTTATTATATGTAGGGAACTTAATGTGACCATTCAAGAACTCTTTGATTTTGATATGAAAAAATATATAAAACTTGCTAATAAATCCTGACTAGAGTTGGGATTTTTTTGTTGTTTACGGAAAGCCGTAAGGTAATATCAATCATTAATTATAAATTTGATTTAATTAGATTAAATAACGGAATAAACATTTACCATTACTGGACAGGAACTATTTTATTTTCTAATATTTACCATTCTAAAATTACTCTATGACTGATTTAAAAAAAATGCAAGAGCATTTTGCTCATTTTCATTTTTTATTAGATGAAGAATTAATACATATCTTAAACAAATATGATCAAACAGGGCAAATTAATAATGTTATTATTGGATTAAATAAAGAATGTTATGGAGTCCGTGTACATGAAGAAAATAATGAAGCAATATTAATTGAAATTTTTTATATAAATTATAAATCTAATCTCCGAGGTAATCTCATACAAATTAAATTAGATGACCCTAATTATTCTCATTTACTCTTAATATTTTGCAAAATATTAGCAATAGAATATTTAGAAATAAATGAAATTCATGCATTTAATACCTTTCAAAAACAGCTCCGATCTATTTTGGAGAAAGATGGATTTTTTACAATAACAAATATAGATATTGAAGAGTTAAAAAAATTTGGACCAAATGGAGCATTAATCAACGTACATTATAAAGCTATCAAACAAATTGATTTAATTCCAATTGTGGATTTTTACAGGGAGATTTTTAATGATAATTACAAAAGAGTTTCTGAAAATCATACTGACTATGTTTATTTAATGATTAATACAGAAACTGCATTAGTAAAAATTGGCTATAGTAAAAATCCAAACTACAGAGAAAAAACATTACAATCTAAAGAACCTCAAATTTATTTAATTGCATGTTGGAATGCAAACAGACAAGTTGAAACAGAACTTCATCGAAAATTTAAACAACATAGGATACGTGGTGAATACTTTAGATTGAGCTTTGATAATCTAAAAGAATTAAAAGACATTATGGAGATCTATAATTAACATTTATAAATACTATCTTGTCATTTTCATATTTATGATTTACAAAAACAAAAAATCCCGAAAACTCGGGATTTCAAATTTCAAATTCAAACTTACTTAATCTCCACCGGAACCGAGATTTTATCCCAATCCATCGAGAATCCGTTTTTATTTATTTTGTACACCAGAGTTTCCTGTTTTGCTGGCAGTGCTTTTGTTTTTACGTCTACACGTAAAGCATCTTTTGCCTGTTCGTATTTGTAGGCGCCCCACTGTTTTGCCTCCTTGTTGAAGATGGCAGTCCATGTTCCGCTTTCTTTAGGAATCAAGAAAAAGCTGTATTTTCCGGCAGGAAGTTTTTTACCCTGAACGGTAATATCTTTATCCGTTTCAAAAGTGGTGGCTTCATTGGCTCCTGCACGCCAAACCTGATCATACGGTTCCAAACCTCCCCAAATGGTGCGCCCTTTAACAGAAGGACTGCTGTAAGCGATCGTAATATTGGCATCCTTAATCTTTCCGGTTGCTGTTGCAGGAGGACTTGCCGGTTTTTTGGTGTCTTGTGCAAAAGCGTTTACCGAAAGCGTCATGGCAGCCACAAGAACCGTAGCCGATTTAAAAATTGTTTTCATAATACTATTATTTGTCTGTTTATTTTTATGATTAAAATTGTTTCAACTTAATAAAAAACTTGTCTACATTTTTCTACAGCAAAAGATTTTAACACTTTAGTTGTTTAAGTTTACTACTTAAATGGGCAAAAAAGAGCATATAAGTTAAAAAAAATCAAAGATTTTTTCTCTTTGCAGCCTTTTTGAAATACTTTAAATATATCCAATAAAGTCTTTTGTCTCTTTTGTGGTTAAATTTAAAATGAGTTTAAACAACCCCACAATATAAAGCGCTCCAAAGAATAAAAACCGAATATTTTTTAAGCCATTGTGATCTTTTCTTTTTTTGAGTATCTGTTATTAATCATACTGCTATTTAACGCAAAGAATCGCTAAAATTTTATTTATATACCAACTGTTTTTAAGTTCGCAAAGGCGTTTCACTCAGCAAAGAACCCAAAGTTTTTTTAATGATAACAAATTGCGGACAACCACTTTCTTTTAGATCCTGCTTAAATTTATAATTTAAAAACGCTTTTATTATCTGCTTACGAATTTACTGCTTTCGGTTTATAAAACAGTAACCCGATTGCAGAAAATACAATCACCGCCGCTGCGCCGATCACATTAAGCCAAAGAAAAGAAACAACATCAAACTGATAAACGGCAATCACGGCAATTTCAGATAAAATAGCTGCAATAAATACATTCGCCCCATTGATTTTTTTAAAGTAAAAAGCAACAAGGAAAATCCCCAATATCGGTCCGTAGAAAAGGGAACCTAATACATTCACCGCTTCAATAAGGGAACCCATTTGCGTGGCAAACATCGCCACACCGATGGAGAAAATTCCCCACGCTAATGTGTGCAGTCGGCTGTATTTCAGTTCCGTTTTATCATCCGGAATTTCTTTTTTAAAGATCAGATGAACATCTTTCAAGGAACACGCAGCAAGGGAATTCAGTGCCGCCGAAATGGACCCCCAACTGGCAAGGAAAATAACGGCAAACAGCAACCCGATCATTCCAACAGGCAACGTATTTTTCACGAAATACAGGAAAATATAATTGGTATCTGTTTTTTCTGCATTAAAGTTTGACTGATTGATCGCTTCTTCTACCCTTCCGTGAAGTGCTTTTACCTGAGACTGCGTATTTTTAAAATCCTGAATTTTTGTTTCAAGCTGTGAAGAGTTGTTTTGTTTTAACTGTAAAATTTCCTTCGATTCTGCATTAAATTTTGTCTGCAAATCCTGATGTTCTTTTTCAAAAACCACTGCCTGTTCGGGTTTTGTTTCTTTTAAATGCTGATAAGAACGTTCGTTAAAATAAATCGGAGCCGGTTTCAGAGAAAAGAAAGCAAAAAGCAAAGCGCCAATTAAAAGAATTGCAAACTGCATCGGAATTTTAACCAATCCGTTCAGCAGCAAGCCCATTTTTGCATTGGTATTGTCTTTCGCCGTAATATATCTCCCAACCTGACTCTGGTCTGTACCGAAGTATGACAATGCCAGAAAAAAGCCGCCAATTAATCCGCTCCAGATATTGTATTTGTCTTTCCAGTCGAATTCTGTGGTAATGACATTCAGCTTTCCGGATTTCCCCGCCAGATAAAGCGCATCTTTAAAACCAATTCCATTCGGCATATTATCAATAAGTAAATATCCTGCAAAAGCCATCGTTCCCAGAATAATGAGAAACTGTAATTTTTGGGTGTGCGCAATGGCTTTTGCTCCGCCAACATAGGTATAAATCAATAGAATTCCGCCTGTTAAAACATTCGTCAGGTAAATATTCCAGTTTAAAACGCTGGATAAGATGATACTCGGCGCGTAAATGCTGATTCCTGTTGACAAACCTCTCGAAAAAAGGAAAAGCAGTGAAGTAAGTACCCTTGTTTTCTTATCAAAACGGTTTTCTAAATATTCATAAGCGGTGTAAACATTCAAACGCTGAAAAATCGGGATAAACGTAATACAGATCACAATCATCGCCAAAGGCAGCCCAAAGTAATACTGAACGAAACGCATCCCGTCTGTATACGCCTGTCCCGGCGCCGAAAGAAATGTAATGGCACTTGCCTGAGTCGCCATAATTCCGATCAGCACAATGTACCATGGCATTTTATTGTCTGCTTTCAGGTAAGATTCGTTGCTTTTCTGTCCACGCCCGATAAATACGCCGTACACAACCACTGCAACCAGTGTACAAATAAGAACTGCCCAATCTATCGTACTCATGCCCAGAATTTAGTAAACCAATAATAAAATACAATCTGTCCTACTAACACACCAGCTAATAATAGATACCAGATATTCCAATTTTTAAGTTGTTTGTTCATCAGTTTTTCTGTGCAGATAAAAAGTTTAAAAATAAACGTGCCGCCCCAACATTTCCCGCAGGCAACTGCCTGAAAAATGCCAACGGCGTATAAATAAAATTCCCCTTTCCGTATGGGGCATATAAAGTAGATCCCTGCAAATGCTCTTCACCGGTGTCATGCATTTCAAAAAGCGGTTCATACGCCGCATCCCACTGATCCGGAAAATATGCGCCGCGTTCCTGTACCCAATCCTTGAAATCATTTTGAGTAATTTTATTCGGAAAGTTTAGTAATTTATGATTCGGATTTAAAAATGTAACCTCTGCATTTTCTTCTGTAACGCGTTTACTTGTGGCAATACGGAAATTGTAGATTCCCAATTGATCGACGGTTGTATCCTGATTGGTGTTGTACTGCATCACAAGATTTCCTCCGGCTTTTACATAAGACCATAAAAAAGGCATCCATCGACCCAGCTTTTTCTCTGTGTTATTGGCACGAATTCCCAATATGATGGCATCATACTGCGAAAGTTTATTTTGGCTGCCGTTTCCGCTGTAAAAATCTTCGTCTTTCAGAACATCAACCTGAATTCCCGCAATTCTCAGAAATTCTGGAATAAAATCTCCCGCACCTTCTATATATCCCACTTTTTTAACCTTTGTCTGAATATCACCTTTCATTACGGTAACCGTTGCAGGTGCAAAATATTGTAAAGAAGGCAAATGCGGGTACTGAATTAATACCTGCTTTTTATTGTAAGTTACTCCATCTGCAACAAAATTAGCATCCAATTGTAAACGGGATGTATTTATTTTGCTGAGTTTATTTTTGGGAATTACATAATCAATGGTTGTTTCTTTTCCATTGAATGAATTTACATCTGTACTGCCTAATTGTTCTCCGTTGTACATCAGATTAATTTTACCATTGCTGAATGGTTTATCTGAATTAATTTTAACATTTACGCTCAAATGTAGATCTTCATTTTCTTTTGCTAAATAAAGAGGTTGTGTAAATTTCAGTTCCAGAGCAGGAACAATACGCAAAGGTTCTACCACATCTCCTCTTACCGGATCTAATTTTTTGAACGATAAAGGAAGCTTAACCTGAAACTTTTCCGAGCCGATTTTTAAATCCACCCAAACATTCAGTGGAGATTCTGCTTCCGGCAAACCGATTAACGTATCATTCGGAACTGAAAAAGTTGCCGCATTCACAGGCGGTTTTGTCAACCAGTAAGGTTCTGTAAGTGCTGCATCTGATGGAATCTGAATGTCATGCTGAATGGTAATTAAAGAATCTTTTGAAAGATTTCTGTTGAAACTTTCAGATTGATTTAGCCATTTTACATTTTCTAAAACAACAGGATTTACAGCTCTTGAAATAATATTTAATTTGAATTGATAGTGATTTCCTGCAACCGCTTCAGCTTTGTTTGTAACCACTTCCCCCATAAATCCGGCGCAGCTTAAAATAATTTGGTCAAGAGATTTAATTTTATCCTTTTTCAGTTCTGCATCTTTCAGAGTCATAATCTTTTTTCGTAAAGCAAGCAAAGCAGGTAAGCTGAGATCCGGGTTATTAAAATTAAAATTTGAAATAATCTGATCCAATGCTTGATCAATATCAGCATTTCCCTGTGAAGTCCATGTTTTAACGATTCCGTCAAAAATTGTCGATTTTGCAGGATCTCCGATAACATGGGAAAAATATTCAGTTTTTATCCCAGCTACAGATTGTGTTCCCGCACCCTGACTTTTGTGTAAACTTCTACTGAGTCCTGCCAATTCACCATAGCCCATTCCGAGTTGCGCATCGTATTGTCCAACGGTAATTTTCAGTTGATTTTCAGCGGTCGTATTGACTGCACCAAACCGGAATGTGTTCCACAATACACGTTTTGGCTGCCATACATTGACATACTTTAGCTGATCCGGAAAAGCGGTTTTATCACCTGCCAGTTTAAAGGCTTTTTCGGCAACCACAGCCGAAGCCGCGTGTTGTCCGTGTCCTGCCGCAGCGGTAGGCGGAAAACGACAAATAATGACATCCGGACGGAATGTACGGATAACCCAGACAACGTCTGCTGTAATGTTGTCTGCATTCCATTGTTTAAAAGTATCTGTGGTATTTTTAGAGAACCCGAAATCAATCGCGCGGGTAAAAAACTGTTGAGCACCGTCTAATTTTCTTGCCTCTAAAAGTTCATGCGTTCTGATTAATCCCAGTGCCGCACCTTGCTCTGTTCCCAATAAATTCTGCCCTCCATCGCCTCTGGTTAAAGACAAATAGCCTGTTTCTACATTTTGATCGTTAACCAGCCATGAAAGTAATCCTGTATTCTCATCATCAGGGTGAGCGGCAAGGTATAACACTTTTGGCAGATGTTTAAGGGTTTTGAGTTCGCGGTAAATCTCAGATGATTTTGATGGCCGAAGCTGCTGAGCCGGACAAAAGACCGCATAAAAGACAAGGATAAAAACAAGGGTTACTTTTCTGAACATTTGAATTTGCTTTGCAGGGCAAATATAAGTAAATCGTTTTTGGTTTTGAGGGTAAAGATATTTTGCTGACCTCTTTGTATGAAAATAAAAAAATCGAAGCGGAATCCACCAGCTTCGATTGTTTTCATACTGTTTAAACTTTTTATTTAACTACAAAAGGTACAAAAGATGACTAAACTTTTATTTAAAGCTGATCATTATAAATGAAAAAGGTTACCATAGTTTTTAAAAATCTTTGATTTTTATTCTTTTGAGCGCTTCGATTATTATAGAAATTCGCTTTAACATTGTCTTTTTTGCCTTTTGTGGTTAATTCTGAAATAGTTTAAATAAGTTTACGCTTAAAAAAGGAATCATTTTTTACAAAACTTTTTTACTCCAGACCAAATTCATCCGAAATCAAACTCTCCGAGTTTCCGCCTACCATTACTTTGAAGGTTCCTTCTTCTATGATAAAGTTTCCTGAATTATCATAGAAACCGAGTTCTTTTTCAGTTAAATTAAAGGTGATCTTTTTACTTTCGCCGGATTTCAGTTCTACGATCTGGAAGCCTTTTAGTTCTTTTACAGGTCTTGCAACGGAAGCAGATTCGTCCTGAATATATAACTGAGCCACTTCCTTTCCATCGTATTTCCCTGTATTTTTAAGGGTAAAAGTGACCTGAATGTTTTCACCTTTTGAAAACAACTTTTTATTGATTTTTAAATCGGAATACTCAAATTTTGTGTAACTCAACCCAAATCCGAACGGATAAAGCGGTGTTTTTTCTACATCGGAATAATGACTCCAGAATACATTTTTATCTTTGTCAAAAGGTCTTCCGGTATTAAGATGATTGTAATAAACAGGAATCTGACCTACGTTTCTCGGGAATGTCATGGGTAATTTTCCACTTGGATTGTAATCTCCGTAAAGAACCTGCGAAACGGCGTTTCCTGCCTGTGTTCCCAAATGCCACGCTTCTACAATGGCAGGTATATTTTCTGAAGCCCAGTTGATCGTTAAAGGTCTTCCGTTGTTTAAAACGAGCACGATATTAGGATTTACTTTAAAAATTTCTTTTAAAAATTCTTCCTGAAGTCCGGGTAAATCTATGTTTGTTCGGCTTCTTGCCTCTCCGGACGAAAATCCGTGTTCTCCCAAAACCATCACAACAACATCGGCATTTTTTGCAGCATTTTTTGCTTCTTCCAGACCCTTTCTGTCGGTAGTGTTATAGTTCACTTCGGTAAGGAAAGTAGGTTCGGAGGTTGTTAATTTTGGTCCTTCCACAAAATTAAGCTGATTGCCTTTGTAGGCTTTCATACCTTCCAGAACAGAAACTGCGGTATTGTTGTCTGCTGCAATTCTCCAGCTTCCGAGAGGGGAATTTTTACTTTCTGCCAAAGAACCCAGAAGGAGAATTTTTTGTCCTGATTTTTTAAGCGGAAGAAGATTTTTTTCGTTTTTAAGAAGAACAATGGATTTTTTTGCCATATCCAGAACGGCTTCATGGTTTGCAGTGCTTCCAATTGTTTCCTTTTCACGCTTCTCATCGAGAAAACGATAAGGATCATCGAAAAGTCCCAGTTCAAATTTAACGCGAAGAATTCTTCTTACGGCATCATCTACAAAACTTTCTTTAACTTTTCCCTGTTTCACCAGATCAATGAGGTACGGCAGATAAATTCCGCTTTCCATATCCATATCGGTTCCTGCTTCTACGGCAGATTTTGCCGCTGCTTTTTCATCTTTTGAGAATCCCCAAGAAATCATCTCACGGATAGAAGCCCAGTCTGATACCACAAAACCGGAAAAATTCCATTTGTCCTTCAGCACATCTCTCAGAAGATATCTGTCGGCTGTTGCAGGAGTTCCGTTAATGGTATTGAATGAATTCATCACACTTCTTATTCCCGCGTCCACAGCGGATTTAAAAGGCGGCAATACCTGATTGAATAATGTATTGTTTCCGATTTCCACGGCATTGTATTCCAGTCCGGCTTCTACAAAACCGTACGCTGCAAAATGTTTTGCGGTGGCCGCAATTCTTGACGGAGATTTGAAGGTATTATCTCCCTGAAATCCTTTTACACGCGCCGCGGCAATTTTTCCTCCTAAAAAAGGGTCTTCTCCGGCTCCTTCCATCACTCTTCCCCATCTTGCATCTCTGGAAATATCCATCATGGGACCGAATGTCCAGTTGATTCCGGATGCGGCAGCTTCTGAGGCAGCAACTTCCGCAGATTTTTCGATGGCTTTGAGATCCCAGCTTGCTGCTTCTGCCAAAGGAATTGGCGAAATCGTTTTATATCCGTGAATAACATCAAAACCAATAATTAGCGGAATGCCGAGTCTTGTCTGTTCCACAGCGATCTTCTGAACCGCTTTTACTTCTTTTACTCCGCGAACGGTAAGCATAGATCCGACCAGTCCTTTTTTTATATTTTCATATTTTTCTTCAGCACTTCCTCCGACTGGAGCAGGTCCCGTAACATCCCAGAAACCGTTGTACTGATTCATCTGCCCTACTTTTTCTTCCAGTGTCATTTTAGACATCAGAACATCGATCTTCTTTTCTGTTTCGGGGTTGAGTTTTTGCTGTGCGCTGACTGTGTTCACTGTAATGATGCTTATTATGGAGATAATTACTATTTGGGTTATTTTCATTTTATTTTTGATTATTCTTTGTTGACTATGATCTTTAATTTTAACGTAAGGTTCTGAGATAAAAGCTCAAATATTTTTTAACGGTAAAAAATTAATGATCACAATTTATGAATGTCCGTTTTTAAAATTCAATCAATATAAAAGAAATATCTGGTGTTTTTAAAATTTTTCAGTTAAAGTTCTGACTCTATGAATTTTTCGGTTTATTTCTCGGTTGAAAAACTGGAAGCGGGTAATTCAGACTTATTAAATAAATCTGGAACCGCGGTGTTGCTCCAGTCATATCTTACATTAACAGGATTTTTCACTTCTTTGGATTCTAAAATAATGGTATTCCCTTTTATTACTGCGGCAGCCGGAGAAAATTTTCCATCTGTTCCTGCAATTTCAAAAAGTGTTGATTCTTTATCTTTAAAATGCAATCCGTCTGCAAAATCAAAAGATAGAATAGCTTTATTTCCTTTGTATTCTACGTTTTTAAGCTTCGGACTTTCTACAAGACCGTTATTTTTGCCGTATACATTTTTCAGAATAAGATTTGCCATTCTTATCCCGACCGGCTTTTTATTTTTCGGATGAATATCGTCTGTTCTGTCGAGATCTGAGGTAATGACAAGACCTGAATTTTTAACGGTTTCTGAAACTATTCTCTGGGAATTCTGAATTTTAACGGTAGTATCGCCCCAACCTGTATATTTGGCAATCTGAATGATGTAAAAAGGAAATTCTTCTCCTCTTGCTTGTCTCCAGGATTGTATCATAGAAGAAAGCAGGTCTGTATATCCTTCGGCATTTCCTGTATTGGTTTCACCCTGATACCAGAGTGCGCCTTTTATTTTATACGGATTCAGAGGGAAAATCATTGCATTGTACGCTCCGCTCATCTGTGTAGGATAATATTCTGAACTTCCCAGCTTTTTGTAATTGTCTGCTAACAGGGGATTTTGGCGGAATACCTGTTCCGGAGCCCATAATTCTGCTGCACTTCCTCCCCATGCGGAAGAAATAATTCCTACCGGAACACCGTTGAGGTTTTCCTGTATTTTTTGGGCAAAGAAATAGCCTATCGCACTGAAGTTTTTCATGGTCTCGGGATTGCAGGAAACCCAGCTTCCAAAGAAATTATTCTGTGGATAGGGTGATGAGAGTTTCGGAACGGTAAAAAATCTTATGTCCGGAAAATTGGCTTTGGCAATTTCTGCATCAGCATCTTTCATTCCCCAAGCCGGCGTGTATTCCATATTAGATTGTCCGGAAATCAGCCATACTTCACCCAGCATTATGTTTTTAAGCTTTACTTCATTATAGCCTTTCATAGTAATGGTGTAAGGTCCGCCCTCTTTTCCTGTGGGTATGATGAATTTGAAAACAGCATCATTGCCTGTCACGGTTTTGTATTCTTTATCGAGAAAATCTGCTTTCAGGGTGATTTCTTCTTTTGGATTGGCATTTCCCCAAATAACGATTTCTGCATTACGCTGCAACACCATATTGTCTGTAAATATTGCCGGAAGATTGATGTTGGCGAACAATAGATTCGTGAGTAATAAAGAGAAAAGACTTATGATAGATTTCATGTGAGATAGATTAAAGCTTAATTAAGGTAAGTATTTCTGTAAAAAAGGAATTAACTGGTTTGCCATTATCTGGTCGTCTTCTTTACCTGGATGATATCCGCATCCTTTCGGAGTCATTGGCTTAAATTCAAATATTTCGATTGGCTGATGTTTTTTATCATTCCTGAAAGAATTTTTCACGGCATTTAAACATTCTACGAGAAGTTTATTATTCTCGCCTGAAACCATCGGACTGTTTAATAAAACAACTCTGGTGTCCGGATATTTTTTGTAAATATTCTGAACGAATTCCACATAATTTCCGATGAATTTTTCTTTATTGAACGGCAGACGTTCTTTTTTACCATCGCCATTCGACAAGTCATTTGTTCCCAGACATATACTTACCAGATCAGGCTGATAATCGTTTCCGAAAAGTTCGGGCTCTGAAGTTCTCAGATAAAGATAAGGATAAACATCGGGCAGAATATTTTCCTCCGATTTCTCTGTGTTCCAGTTTCTATACATCCCATATCCTGAAACAGAACTTAAAAGATAATCTGCTCCCAAAGTTCTGGCAGCTACAGAACCATAAGCAAAATACGCATTATGCTGATCAAACCACTGTCCTTTTCCGCACGGCAGTCCGCTTTCATCATTTCCGAATCCGCAGGTAATAGAATCTCCTATGAATTCAATTTTTTTTCCTGGTTTCGGCTGAAAAGAGACAGCATCGATTCCGCTGCCGTCAAAATAGACTTCTCCCATTGCTGCTTCCGTTGCCTTTACGATTTTGATAGTGTGTACTTTCAGATTTTTGTCTGAAACATCGTAAGTAAATTTTTTAATCTCGTTATTGTCTATTTTAAATCTGCCGATGTATTTACCGTCCAGTTCAATGGAAACATAGTTGTAATAGCCTTGGAAAGGAATATTTTTTAATCCGAAACTTACGGAATTTCCGGTAAACTGAAATTCGGTATAAGATCCGGGACCAATAAGTTTACCTTCGTTAAAATAAGACTGAAGCACTCTTCCGTGCCAGTAAAATTTCTGAAGAAAGTTTCCTCTGTCGTCAAACTGTTTAAGATATTCTCTTGTTCTTATTCCGGATTCGTTAAGATCGGATAATTTCCAGTTTCCGTTGGAGGAAGCAGTTGGAAGAAGCATGGAGCAGGTTTCTTTTTTGTCGGAAACCGACCATGTAATCCAGCTCAGCTTATTTTTATTCATCCAGCTAAAATAGCTCTGCCATTCAGGATAATTAAATTTTCCGTCTCCGGTAGCTTCCATTCCGGCAGATTCTGAAATGAAAACCGGAATGCCCGATTTTATGGCTTCATCGGTTCTGTCGCGTAGCCATTTTCCATGAGTTCCTGCATAAAAATGCACGGTGTACATGATATTTTTTTTGTCTTTTAAGGGATTTTTCTGAACGAGATCTATTCTTTGATCCCATTCCGGACAGCCTACGAGAATAATATTGTCGGCATCATTTTTTCTGATGGTCTTTACAATTTCTTCCGCGTAACTTTTAACTTCTTCCCAGGATTGTTTTTCAGGCTCGTTGAAAACCTCATAGATCACGTTCGGGTATTTGCCGTATTTTTTGGATATTGTATTAAAGAATTCTTTCGCTTCTTTCGTATGAATTTTATGAGCGTGCCAATCGATAATTACATAGATGCCTTCTTTAATGGCAGCATCAATTACCGTTTCTATGCTTTTGAGGTTTGCCTGAGGATTTTGCAGATACGCACCTTCTGGATCTATTCCCATGGAAGCACGGATAACATTTACGTTCCAGTCGTCTTTCAGCCACTTTACGGTTTTCGGGGTATAAAATCTGGGATGAAAATTGCTCCAGCCGAAACTGGTTCCCACTAACCTCACAGGTTTGCCTTTTGCATCGGAAAGCTGGGTTCCCACAAGCTGAAGATTTCCGATTTCCTTTACAGGATTTCCTGCAAATGTAAATATGGAAATTAAAATGAATAGAAGTGTAATGCGTGAAGATTTCATTTTACCTTTTTTATTGTTATTTCTGTTCAAACAATTTCAAATTTATCCAACATAAGACACTGGTAAATTGTTTGTTAAAATCATTTAAACTGCAAATAGTCCTGTTTAATTGTTATCTTACTAATGGATTATGCATTATTATTTGTACAGGTTCATTTTTCCTGCTTCTTTTTCAAATAGTGTTTTTTTATCTTTATAGAATTTAAAAAAATCTTTTTCCGAAGAATGTCCTTTGAAAGGCAGATAATATTCTACTTCATTATTTCCCGGTTTGAAACCTGCATTTCTCCAGAACAGGACGTATGAAAATGTGTGTTTATCAAAAACAGGTTTCAGTACTTTCGTAAACCACTCAGAATCCGGAATCTGGTTATATCCTATTTCGCCGATGGCTGAAATTTTATTATGTTTTTCTGCTGCCTGATTCATTGCGGAAATAAGAATATCCAGTTTTTCTGCAAACTTTTTTCCTTCATCCACAGAACCTCTCTGATAAGCGTCAAAAGACATCATATCTACATAGCTGTCTCCCGGATAGCGTTTCAGGAATTCTTCAGGGGTAGAATATTCAACGCTGGTGTTATAAACTGAAATCAGGTGATGCAGTTTTTTTTCATTTTTTAAATAATCTAAAGAAAACCTGTACAATTCTTTATATTCTTCATCTGAAGCAGATTTTACGCCCCACCAGAACCATGTTCCGGTGTGTTCATGAAAGGGTCTCCACAGAATAGGAATCGGGGTTCCTTTATCGTCTTTTAAATCTGCTAAAAAATCGGCAACTTTATCAAGATAAGATAGAAAAACGGAATGTTTATCTCCGCCTTTCAGAATACTTTTTATGGAGGTATTGGAAAAATCCCATGCATTGCCGCCTGTAATGGGATTGTTGGAATGCCAACTTATGGTAATAATTCCGCCACGGCGATAGCCTTCTTTTATGAATTCTTTCATTTTACCGAATGGTACACCATCAAGATTCTCTGCTTTTCCCAGCTCCAGATCTCCAAGTTCCCAGCCATACACAGCGGGATGATCTTTTACCACTTCTTTAACATCACTTCTTCCCTGTTGGTATTTCCAGTAAACACCATACGCCAAATCGTCCTGATGTCCTATGAAATAGCCTTTTTTCTGTGCTTTTGCCAGATTTTGATACAGATTCTGTGTTTCCTGTGTGGCTTTCTCGTCAGATAGTCTGAACTGGGCATTTGCAAAAGACAAAGCCGAAAGAAAAGCTAACGAGAAAAATTTTGTAGGAAAAATTTTCATAGTAAAGAAATGTAAATAAAGATTAATGATAAAAATTAATTTTTGATCATCCTGTGTTTGAAGCTGTTTTGAAATGTATAGGTAATCACAAAAGAAATATTAAGATCCTGAAGCAAAAAATCTATCCGGATTAAACAGCGAAATCATCTTTTAGGCTGGTGTAATTAATTTAAGAACAGCAAGATGTTTCTTTTCTTTTGTGATTACGTTTTATTGACCTTTATAATTATTGAAGCATGTGTTCATTAATTATTTGTGGTTGTTTTGGTCTTATGCTCTGTTGTAATCGTCTTCGATTCTTACAATATCGTCTTCCCCAAAGTAGGTTCCGTACTGAACTTCAACAAAAATAACGGGCTCGGAAGTTTTATTTTCTATTCTGTGGTGTGCTCCAAGAGGAATCTGTGCAACCTGCCCTATTGTGTAATCTCTGATGTCTTCATCAATGGTAATGGTTCCGACTCCTGAAACAATTGTCCAGACTTCTGCTCTTTTATGATGATACTGCAAAGATAGTCTTCCACCGGGATTCACCTGTATTCTTTTTACTTTATGAGTTTCTGAGTCATCCAGTACCCAATATTCTCCCCAAGGTCTTACGTCATGTTCCATACTAATGTTTATTTAATTTTAAATTTTTATTTGTTGAATTTTACCTGAATATCATCTACATACATAGTTCCTGTAGCTTCCGAAAGAGCCAGCATAATTCTATATTTTCTAGAACCTGCGGGAACAGCAAGGGTTTTTGAAAACTTTTGCCAGTCTTTCGCGTCCGAAACAAAAAATACCGGCTGATCGTCTCCTGTTTTTGCAGTTCCGTCTTTGGTGAATTCTACGATCATTACTCCTTTATTCCAGTCGTTTTTTCCGGGTTTCAGGTCTTTTGTTTTTGCAAATGCAGAAATATCCAGTGTTTTGCTTCCATCGGGGATATCTGCAATCTGATCTATTCCGAACCAGACAGGATTTGAAGAAGACAGCTTTAAGCTTTTCTGTCCTTTTACTTTTTCTTCGGAGGTGGTTTCAGCGGTTCCCCTCCAGTTTTCGAGTCCGTTTTCAAAGTCCGTATTACTGAGGGTTACAATTTCCAGCGGAGTAGAATCGGTAATCACTTTCACCTCATATTTTTTGGTTTCTTCTTCCTGAATTTTATTAAGATCTTCCTGTGTAAGCGGTGTTATTTTAATATCATCAAAATAGAAACTTCCTGTACATTCGGATAAAGCAATCATAAGTCTTCCGGAACGGTCTTTATTTAGCGGAATTACTTTTTTATATTCCTTCCATGGAGTTGTTCCTTCCAAAGCGGCAATATTTTCTCCTTTACCGTTAATTTCGGCAATTACCACTGCTTTGTTCCAGTCGCTTTTTCCTTTTTCCACGCCATCTGCTTTCAGCCATGCAGAAACTTCAATCGCTGCTGTATTTTTAGGAATACTGAAGGTCTGATCGATTCCTTTCCACTGCGGAGCGGTATATTCTGTAATTCCGCCTCCTTTACTTCCTGTATGTTTGGTGTACGGATTAATTGTTATCGCACTTTCATTGTTCCAGCTTTGGGCATCCATTTCAAAACCTCCGTTGCTGATAAGGTTTTTCTGACCGCTAAGTGCTAATGAAGCTAAAATAAAAATGCTTAAAATATTTTTTTTCATTCAGATTCTTTTTCTGTTAATTATATAAAATTCCGGCTATGGTTGTCTGAAGAGCCATCTGCGGTTTAAGGGTAAAGTTTTTAAAATCTGTGGCATAAGGTGTTGCCGGAGTGGGAACGTAATATGTATTTCCCGCATTACTCCAGAAGCAAACATATGAAATTTTCACGTTATTGGATGTAATGGCAGGATGCACCAGTGTCGTAAAGTGGGTAGACGTTCTGGCTGTACTGTTCTGGCTGGAGTATCCGGTTTCGGTTAATGCCGCAATTTTATTTTTCTGGATGGCAAGATCAGATATTACTTTTAGTTTACTGTTGGCGGTATTTGCTCCTGTTGTTGTCTGTGCTGTAAAGTCATAATAATTATCCATTCCTAAAACATCTACGTACTGGTCTCCCGGATATCTCGAAAGGTAGGCTGTAGAAGTTGTGTAGGAAGCATCCGGTGCAAAAGCATACAGTACATTATGAACATTCATGGTGTTTCTGAGATAGTTTACAGTAAACTGCCAAAGCTGTTTATATTCTTCTGCCGTGCAGTAAGCTGCTCCCCACCAGAACCAGTCTCCGTCGAATTCATGAAAAGGCCTGAAGATCACAGGAATTTCTTCGCCGCCGCTTCCTTTAAGATTTTTAAATACAGAAGCCACTTTCTGGAGTTTGGTAAGATACCAGTTGTGGTTGGCTCCACCGGGAAGAATACTTTTAAAAGCGTTCTGCTTTTGAGAAGCCGTCATTTCCGAGGTGTAGAAAGTAGTTTCGTTGTAAGGTTCTCTCAAATGCCAGCAAAATGTTACCGCCATCCCTTTCTGGTAGGCTTCTTTTGCTGCTGCCACAATTTTCTGCTCCTGCTGATAATACCAATTGGAAGCATTTGCCTGATAATTTTTGTCGGTAATGAACATGAGATCCAAACCGATAAGTGCAGGATCGGATCCTGTAGCTTTTTTTACGTCAGACATGGAAGTATTATCCTGATAATAGGTGTAAAACGCATCCTGATGACCTACGAGAATTTTGGTTCCGGCATTATTTTTTAAATTATAAAATAACAACTGGGTCTTTTGGGTAGCATTTGCATCTGAGGTATTATTCACGAGTTTATTTATGGATTCTGAAGGCTGAGAGGTGCTATTCTCAACGGGATCGTTTTCTGAAGACTGACAGGAAAGAATTCCTACGAAGAAAGATATCAGAAAAAATTTACTTTGAATTTTCATTTTAAAATGTTTTTGAAAGTTAATATTATTGTGATTTGAATGTTTCTTTTTATTACTTCCTGAGTTTTTTCCTTCCTGTCATTACCTGTTAAAAAGAGAATAATTTATCTGAGATGCTTTTTGAATTATTTAAATATGCAGAAAATTAATTAAGACAAAATCAATTTAATTTTCTACGCTAAAAAGACGTTTTTAAATTAAATCTTCATTTAATTTCGGAGTTAAAAGTTTATCAATATTTTAAAAATAGATCGATTTATTTTAGGTAATAAAATTATATCAAACAGCTTCGGATATTTTAAATTATTCTCTTTATTTCAGGCATTCTTCTTGTATGGTTTATATCTTACTCTTTAATGATTTTCTGAGAATCTGTTCCGTTTAAGGTAATAATATAGGTTCCTTTGGCAAATTCTGAAAAATCAACTCCTTTATCCAGATCTTTCGTACTTCTGAAAATTTCTTTTCCTGTAAGATCATTAATTTTCACAGATTTTATTTTTTCAGGATTACTGAAATACAGGGTATTCTTTACAGGATTAGGATAGATTTTAATTGGGTTTTTAGCCGCTTCAAAATCAGAAACAGATAATGTTGTATTGGCACTTGTTACAACTACACTCGTGTTGGTTCCGTTCATATAGCTCCATGATGTAGTAGCCATTGTGGCTTCCCAACCGTAATATTCTCCGTTTGAAAGATTAGCGGTAGATGTTGTTCCCGCAGGTATCGCAAGATTTGCAACTCCTGAAACAGGCGTTGTTGTTGTAGCCGATGCAGGATTAATAATTACTGATACAACATCACTGATCCAATTTCCGGAAGAGCTGTACTTTGAAAGTCCTACCTTCACGATACGGTCTGTAGTTGCAGTATATTTGTAAGGTATGCTTTGTGTGGAACCAGCCGATACAGAAGCCGGAAGTGCTCCGTTGAAGCTTACATTATCTATAACGGTATTGGATGATATAATATTGGTTTGCGGCTGACTTCCTGCGATCCATCCTCCGGAAGAATCCTGAAGGGTAAGTGCCCAAAGATAATTGATTCCTGAAGGTAAATCTGTGCTTATTGTCTGGTTTGCAGGAACTGTAACTGTAATCGTCTTTGAAACTGGAGAAGAAGTAGCAGGAAGATTATCTAAAATAGTTCCTGTCTGCCAAGTATTCCAATCCGGAGTTACTCCGTCTGACTGGGATTTTATCAGGGATACTATAATTTTACACGGTGTGGCAGACGTGTAGTTTAAGGTAAAGGAAGGAGAACTTCCTACAGTAACGTTTACCGGTAAAGCCGATGTAAGATAGAGGGATTGCGCATTGGCAAAGACTCCAAAAGCGATCATCCCTAAAATTTTAAATTTCTGAGAAATAATTTTTGTATTCATTTTATTGTTTTAAAAATATATTACTTTACTCTTTTAATGATTTCTAAACAGGCTCTTCCGTTATGATAGGGACATTTCCAGAATCCTGCTTTATCTTTTTCTATGGGAAGATACTTTTCGTTGATTCCCCAGATCCATTCTCCGTTTTTTTTATCAATGATGTATCTTTCTGTGAATTCCACATTTTTTCTAAAAGCATCAAGGTATTTTTTGTTCTGGGTTAGCTGATAAGCATTCAGAAAACCAATCCACAATTCCGCCTGTGGCCACCAGTGTTTTTCTGAAATAAGATGATCGGATTCCGGTTCATATTCATACCATAATCCTCCGTCTTCATCCAGTCCTTCAAATGTTGCATCCGCCATTTTCACCGCATAGTTTCTGTACAGCGCGATCAGGTTTTCGTCTTCTGCAGCTTCTGCACACCATTGCAGCAGCCATGCCGCTTCGATATCGTGTCCATAGGAAATCACATCTTTCTTTTCGTTCCAATTTTCATCAAAAAACAGCCTGAGATGCCATGATTCTTTATTGATGAAATATTGGTCTATCGTTTCCAGCAACTGAATAATATTCTGTTTCAAATCTTCATCTTTCCATACGAGATAAAGGTTGGCAAATGCTTCCACGATATGAAGATGCGTATTCATGGTCTTTTTTTCGTTAGCATCTTTTTCGCTGAGACGCATATCTT
The DNA here is from genome assembly GCF_030518295.1 of Chryseobacterium urinae. Classification (NCBI taxonomy): domain Bacteria; kingdom Pseudomonadati; phylum Bacteroidota; class Flavobacteriia; order Flavobacteriales; family Weeksellaceae; genus Chryseobacterium; species Chryseobacterium urinae. The sequence continues at coordinate 19,140 of NZ_JAULSJ010000019.1, forward strand.
CAATTTCTTTCCAGTCTTGGGTGTAGGCTTCGAAGTAGCCTTTATTCACTTTATCAAAAGAATGATTCCGAATGCTTTGATAGAGCGTTATTGCCAGATCCAGCGCCTCTTTATCATTTGAAACTTTATAAAATTCACTAAGACCATAGATAACAAATGAAATGGCATAGATCTGATTTTTGGAATCTTTTACTGTTCCATCTGCATTAATACTCCAATAAATTCCTTTTTGCTCCGGATTGTAAAATTTGGTTTTAATCTCTTCAAAAGCTCTTTTTGCCATATTGAGATCTTCGGGATTCTGAGTAACAGAAAATGCTGCAGAAAAAGTCCAGAGAATTCTTCCGTACATTACGGAACCTTTTTCCGCAGCAGCATTTTTTTGTTCGTTAAAATCAATCTCACCTATAAAACCTCCGTTTTTTTCGTCAATTGTATTCTTTCTCCAATAATTCAGAATATTATGGAGCTCACTTTGCATTGTATTCAATAAAAACTCTGTCTGCATTTTGAGATTAAATCTTATTATCTTTATTGTTGAGATTTTTTTACAGTACTGATGATCTGTTATTTGGAAACCAGATTATTATCTACGATCTCAATAATTGTTTTTACCGATTCTGATGAGATAAGTCTGTCTTCTGCCGTGTTCATGCAGTAATCTGTCAACTGTTCCACTGAAGAAACCGCTACGTGCATTCTGGTGTCTGAAGATGCATAATAGATGAAAACTTTACCATCTTCATCGGCAATCCATCCGTTGGAAAACAACACGTTGGAAACATCTCCTACTCTCTCCTCATTTTCAGGAGCCATAAAATATCCGGCAGGTTTATAGATTACTTTTCCCAGATCGTTTAGATCCGTCATAAACAGATATAAAACATAGCGCAATCCGGCAGCCGTGTTGCGTACTCCGTGAGCAAGATGCAGCCAGCCTTTTTCTGTTTTAATAGGAGCCGGCCCCAAACCGTTTTTCAGCTCGTAAACTGTATGATAGGTTTTTCCGTAGATGATTTCTTCATTTTCCACCACAGGATTCGTCATATCTGCAACATAGCCAAGCCCGATTCCTCCTCCTGCTCCAACATCGATAAATCCGTCTTGGGGACGTGTGTAAAGAGCATATTTTCCGTTTACAAATTCAGGGTGCAATACCACATTTCTCTGCTGTCCTGTATTGGAAATTAAATCCGGAAGCCTTTCCCAGTCTACTAAATTTTTTGTTCTTACAATACCCGCATTTGCAATTGCCATAGAAGTATCTCCTTTCGGTGCGTTGGGATCTTTTCTTTCTGTACAGAAAATTCCGTAGATATATCCGTCTTCATGATGGATTAAGCGCATATCGTAAACGTTTGTATCGGGATTTCCTTCAATCTGAGGAATCACAACGGGTTTTTCCCAGAAACGGAAATTATCAATACCATTCGGAGATTCTGCAATTGCAAAGAAAGATTTTCTATCGTAGCCTTCTACTCTTACAGAAAGAATATATTTATCGTTCCACTTCATTGCACCGGCGTTAAAAGCAGCATTGATCCCGAAACGTTCCATAAAAAATGGATTTCTTTCGGCATCCATATCAAAACGCCATTCTAACGGAGCATGAGCCGCTGTAACGACAGGATTTTTATATCTTGTAAAAATTCCGTTTCCGGCATGATTTTCCGGAGAATTTTTTTGAGTAACCAGCTTTTCAAATTCTTCTGACACTTCATTAAATCTTGTATTGAATAAATCACTCATTTTGCTATATTATTTTATATTTTGTTTGTAATAGAAATTATATTTCATCTGGTTTCAGATGCTTTTTATATGATTTGTATGTATTTAGTTTTCTTTTCTTCTCTGCTCCAGTTCTTCTGTAATTGATGAAAGTTTTTCTTCCGTTAAAGGATACACAAAAATGAAAAGCATAGAAACAATGGCTCCTGCCGCCGGAAGAATGCTCAGCATCAATCTGATTCCGGTCTGTGCATTTTCTGTCTGTACAACGTTTGCCTGAAACCCAAAGTAAGCCAAAAGCCATCCTGTTGCTGCTCCACCAAATGCCCAACCCAATTTCTGGGACATTGATGATGCCGAGAATACAAGTCCTGTTGCTCTTCTTCCCTGTTTCCATTCCGAGTAGTCTGCGGTATCGGCATACATCGACCATAAAAGAGGGAAAATGCATCCTGCGCAAATGCTTATGAAAAATTGCAGCAGTAAAATCATCGTGATGTTATCTTTCGTAAGGAAATAAAACAGGATACTGAGAACCGCTGCTGATAACATTGCGGCAAAGAATGTTTTTTTCTTTCCGAATTTATTGGCTAAAGGGGTCGCCAAAACCACTCCCACAATGTTGGCTGCCTGTCCTAAAACCAGATAAATGGTGAGATAGGACATCCCTGTTCCCATACCGAAAATGGAAAATGTTTCATGATCTGTTTTTTCCAGAAAATATTTGAAATAGTAAATTGCTCCGCCGTCTCGAATGGTATTGAAAAGCAATGTGGCAACTCCGGCTCCCAAAAGAATCCACCATGGTTTATTTTTCCAAAGATCATTAAGATCTTCTTTTAAGGTAGATTGGTCTTTTTTTATAGGTTTAATACGTTCTTTGGTTCCTGCAAAACATCCCCAAAACAACAGCGTCGTCATTACTCCGAATACAACAATGGTATAAAACCAGCCTTGCGAAGAAGTTAAAGTTCCGTCTCCAAAGTATTTTACCAGAGGTTCTATCATCCAAAGCGCAATAAGACTACCTGCGAAAGCAAAAACCATTCTGTAGGAAGCCAGTGTAGTTCTTTCTTTACCGTCTGAAGACATCACGCCAAGTAATGATGCATAAGGGACGTTGATGAGTGAATACACCATCATCATTAAGGAATATGTGATGTATGCATAGATCAATTTTCCGTTGTGTGCAAAATCTGGAGTATAAAAGGTTAATACACCGATGATGGCAAAAGGAACAGCAACCCATAATAAAAAAGGACGGAATTTTCCCCATTTTGTATCGATCCTGTCTGAATAAATTCCCACAAAAGGATCGAAAAAGGAATCCCATACTTTGGTTACCAGAAACATGGTTCCTACCGCAGCAGCCGCAAGACCAAACACATCGGTATAGAAAAAAAGCAGATACATGCTGAAGATTTTCCAGAACATAGAGGATGCGGCATCTCCAAATCCGTAAGCCACTTTTTCTTTTATATTTATCTTTTCGTTATTCATTAATTTTCTTTTAATGATTAAATTTTACAATTGATTTTAAAATAATTTACGATGGGTATCGTTTATTATTTATACACATTTGTTTTCTGTATATCTTTCAGGAACAATGTGTTGCCGAGATTGTAAAAATCTCTGAAATCCTGTTCATTCGGATGTCCTTTGTAAGGTACATAATAGTGCATTTTTTTCTCTTCCGTCAATCCGTGATTTCTCCATGCCAGAACGTAAGAAATTTTGTAGTTTCCGATGGCTTCCGTTAAAGTTTTTGTCCAGAAACGATTGTACGGAATCTGCTCATATCCTGTTTCAGCAAGAGCCGGAATTTTATGATGTTCTTTCGCAATTTCGTCCATAATGGCAAACTGCTTTTGAGAACGTTCTACAAAACCTGTATTGTGTACCGGATTATCAAGCTCATAGATATCAAAGCTAATCATATCCACATATTCATCGCCGGGATAAAATTCCAGAAATTCTTCTTTGGTATTAAAGTCTGAAGTATTGTAGATCCAGATAAGATTATTTCTTCCTTTTGTTTTGGTAAGATAATCGTAGGTCATTTTCCAAAGCTGTTTGAATTCTTCAGAGGTACAGTTATTTTTCCCCCACCAGAACCAACTTCCTGTAAGTTCATGATAAGGTCTCCAAAGTATAGGAACCTGTTTTTTATCTTTTCCCTTTACAGAAGCCAGATAATCTGAGATCAGATCCAGCCAGTTGAGAAACATCTGATGTTTTTCGCCTCCGGGTAAAATGGCTTTTACGCCTCCTTTTGTATTATCCCAGGCTGTTTTTCCGGTTAAAGGATTATTGGCGTGCCAACTTACGGTATTTATTCCGCCCATGTTGTAGACATCCTCCATCATCTTTTTCATCTGGGCAAAACTGAAAATATCAATGGGACCTTTTCCGCCGGATTCTATATTCATAACGTCCCATCCGAAAACTGCGGGATAATCTCCTGCTGTTTCTTTTACATCGCTTCTTCCATCCTGCATTCTCCAGTTTACTCCATACCCCAAATCATCCTGATGTCCGAACATCATTCCTTTATCCATAAGCTGCCAAAGATTTTTGTACAGATTCCGGGTTTCCAGTGTGGCATTCTTGTTTGACAGTGAAGAAGTATCCTGCGCCGCAAAAAGACCGGCACAGAATACGTTAGAAACTATAATAAAATTTTTTAAGGAATTCATTTATTTAATTGTAGAGGAAATTTATCCTGCTATTTTAATTATCTTTTAAGGATTAGTATTGTATTTTCTTATGATGTTCCATGTGGATTGATCTGAGATGAAAACCCCATTCAGTCCCTGTTCTTCCATCGGTGGATCTCCCATGTAATCATCGCCTTTTTTCCAGAAGGTCTGCCCGGAAATTGGTTTTGCAATTCCGTTGAACGCCCAGAAAGAGCATCCGGCAAAACTTCCTTTCAGATTTCTGTTCTCATTCCATAATTTCAGAACACTTTCGTAGTATTTGTCTCTTAAGTTTGTACTGCTGCTGATATCGAAAGAATGCCCGTCTCTCGGAAATCCGAATTCTTCAAGAACCAGCGGTTTGCGGAGTTCGTCTGCAATTTTGAGATGATATTTTATATAGTCTGAGGTTTTATGGTTCACTTCTTCGAAATCTTTTTCCATGGTCTCATTTGCAAACCAGCCCCAGTTTTTCGGCCAAATATGAATGGTGAGATAATCTATGTTTTTATCTGAATGGTTTTCTTTATACAGATCCATATCTTCCGTTCCCTGTACTCCTTCACTTCCGGTAGTTACCAGATGATTTTTATCCAGCGATTTAATGAACGAAGCACTTTCTGTAATAAATTTTTTATACTCTCCTTTAGCTGCGGGTCTCATCGGGCGTGGTTCATTGGCAATTTCCCAAGCCATTAGTGTTTTATCTTTTGTATATTTTTTTCCATTCACAGAGTTTCTTCTTGTAACAATTTTTTTGACCTGTTCAAAATACTGATTTTTACATTCTTCGCAGCTATAAAACTTTGCGGTAAAGTTTCTCTGATCATCCCAGTTCAGTTTTTCTGCTGTTTTTTGCTGATCAATTTTATTGTTCCAAAGTAAATATTGCAGCCATCCGCCGCTCCATTCCCAGTTATTGGAAAGAAAAAGGATTACTTTCATGTTTCTTTTTCCTGCTTCATCCATAAGAATGTCGAGTCCTTTTAATTTGTCTTCATCAAATTTTCCGGGTTCATATTGATATGCGGGTTCTACTCTATTTGCTCCGTTTAATTTTCCGGAACCTTCCACTGCGGCAAGAACACGAATATTTTCAATATTTTGAGATTTTAAAAAATCCAGTTCTTTCTTTAATCTGCCGATACCCTTTTCTTCATTTTTTTCCAACCCAAGATAAGAAGCATACCAAAAGTTGGTTCCTACAAAATAATATTCCTTTTTTTTAAGGATGAAATGACCTTCTTTTACGGTGACGAATTTTTGGGCATTCAGTTTCCCCAACACACAAAAAAGTAAGATCAATGGTATTTTGTATTGTAATTTCATAGTAAAGAAAATGCATCAGTCTGTTAACATTTGCTTAATGCCAAATTTATTTATGTATCTTGGCGGGATGTAATATTATTTTGTCATTTTTACATATAAATTACGCAAATAAACGGTAAAAAACTGAAAATCAATACTCATACAAAAGATACAAAATGAGCAAACATTCCGAAATTCTTAGAGAAATAGCTACTATTTCACCCGATGAAACCTTTTTGGTGTTCGACCGCATAAAAAACACATTCGATTTTCCTCTCCATTATCACCCGGAAATTGAGATCAACTTTATTCTTAAGGGAAAAGGCAATAAAAGAATTGTGGGCGACCATATTGGAGAAATAGACCATATCGAACTGGTGATGATTGGCCCCTACCTTCCTCACTACTGGGATAATTACAGATGTAAATCGAAAAAAATTCATGAAATAACGGTACAGTTTAATCAGGATTTCTTTGATGAATCTTTAATGAAAAGACGAATTATGAAACCAATTGACGATCTTATTAAAAATTCTATCCGGGGAATTCTTTTTTCTACAGAAACCGCCGAAAAGTTAAAAGATAATTTTCTGAACTTATCTAAACTAAAAGGTTTTGAAGCTTTTATGGAAATGATGCACATCCTGCATGAACTTGCTATCGCAGAGAATACAACCATTCTCTCATCTTACAGTATAGAACTGGAAACCTTTACCGATGACGACAGCATGAAGCTTATCTACGATTATGTGCATAAAAATTTCGACAAGAAAATAACCCTCGAGGAAGTTGCTGCTATTTCTAATATGAGTATTGTAACCTTCAACAGATTTATAAAAAAGAGAACAGGAAAAACATTCATCAACTACCTGAACGAAGTAAGAGTGGGCTACGCCGCAAGATGGCTGATTGAAAAAAAACTAACGGTATCTGAAGTTGCCTTTGAGTCGGGCTTTAATAATATTGCCAACTTCAATAAAATTTTTAAATCTATAAAAAAATGTACACCTTCGGAATTTAAAAATCAGTTTAACGGTATTAAAAGAGTTCAATAATTCGATAAAATGATTGATTTGTTCTTTTTTTAAGAGGTTGGTGATGTTTTCTGTTAATATTTTATTAATTCTTAATTACGAAAAAGACCATTTTAGACATATAATTCTAATTTATTTTTCAGATAATGTAGAAAAAACACCTAAATATGACTATAAAAAACCATAACATCATGTTTATTAAAAACAAAATAAAAAACTGAAAATCAATTAATTAAAATAAACAAACAGGGCATTTAGTATAACAACAGGTAAAATAATACTGAATTATGACAAAATAACATTAATCGCAATTAGCTTCAAAATTTAGCTTTGTCATCAATGTGAACAAAATGTTAATTCAAACTAAACATTAATTTCTTTTCCGTAGCAATTATGAGAAAAATAAACACCCCCTTACTAAGCCCGGTTCTACAGAATAAAGCCGCCTTATTTTTTGCATTAGCCTTTCTTCCTGTAAGTTGGGTGCATGCTCAAAAAACAAAGAGCGATACTCTAAAAGAGACAAAAATTGATGAAGTTGTAATGATAGGTTATGGCGCTCAGAAAAAAACGAATATAAACTCTGCCGTATCTTCTATTAAATCTAAGGATATTCAGGATCTGAAGCAGGTTTCCGTAGACCAGATGCTTCAGGGAAAAGTTGCGGGAGTTTCCGTAACGAACGGTAACGGACAGCCGGGAGCGGCTGCTTCTGTACGAGTGCGCGGAACGACTTCCATCAGTTCCAGTAACGAACCATTGTATATTATTGATGGTGTCCCCATTTCCGGAGATGCAACCAACAGTTCTACTACGGGAAGACCGATTGCAGGTAACGATACTTCTGCTACGGGAGGTTCGGGAAACGCTGCAGTTTCTCCGCTTACCTTTCTTAACCCTAATGATATAGAATCGATAGATGTACTTAAAGATGCTTCTGCAACGGCAATCTATGGTTCGAGAGGAGCAAACGGTGTTATTATCATTACTACGAAATCGGGCAAAAAAGGAGCGGGAAAGATAAGTTATGAAGGGTATACATCGGTTTCCAGTATTTATAAATATCTGGATGTGATGAATCTTCAGCAGTACGCAAGATATCAGAATCAATTGTCTGATCTGTTTAATCTTCAGCCAAGACCTGAGTTTGCTCATCCTGAATTGCTGGGTAACGGGACAAACTGGCAAAAAGCGATTTACAAGACTGCTTTTTCTCAAAGCCATCAGCTTTCATTTTCCGGAGGAAAAGATAATACCACATTTTATATTTCGGCAAACTATCTTAACCAGGAAGGTAATATTATCAATACCGGACTCAAAAGATATACGTTCCGTACGAATGTAGATTCTCAGGTAAATAACTGGCTGAAAGTGGGTACGAATATTACAGGCGGGGTAAGTAATGAAAACTTTACGGTAAACCAAAGTTATAACGGGCTTATCTCCAATACGCTTTTACAGGCTCCGGATATGCCAATTTATAATTTCGACGGAAGCTACGCTTCTCCTCCTGCTGGACAAAATGTTAATTATTTCAATCCTGTTGCCGAAGCTCTTACCAATACGAATAAATTAATCCGTAAAAATTTCCTTGGAAACCTTTATGCTGAAGCTAAAATTACGAAAGGACTGAAATACAGAATGGAACTATCTGCGAATACGGAGTTTTCTGAGAACACAGAATTTCATCCTTCTTACGACAGAGGTTCTCAATTTAATCTGATCGCAGATTTGTATGTGAGAAATCAGGACTGGTATTCTGTAAACTTTAAAAATTTATTAACGTACGATTTTTCTTTAGGGAAGAATAAATTTACGATACTTGCGGGTCAGGAAGCACAGGATGTACATTATAAAGGATTCAGCTCCATAGGACAGGGATTTAAATCGAACGATGTTTACGGATTAAATCTTGCGGACGATGTTACAACAACTTCATTCCAAGGAAGCAATTCTCTTTCTTCACTTTTCGGAAGAATTATTTATGATTTCGACGGAAGATACAGCCTTACTGCTTCCATAAGAGCAGACCGTTCTTCGAAGTTTGATCCTGAAGCGGATAACGGCAAAAAACAGTTGGGGTATTTTCCGGCAGTTTCTGCTTCTTGGAGAGTAACAAAAGAAAAATTCATGGAATGGATTCCTTCAAACATCATCAGTAACATCAGATTCCGTGGTGGTTACGGAGAAACAGGAAACCAGAATATTCCGAATAACAGATATACTTCCCTGCTTACTATTTACAACCTTGTAGGTAATCTTTCTAACAAAAACCTGAAGTGGGAATCTATGCAGCAGACGAACATCGGGGTAGATCTTACTTTACTGAAGAGACTTAATATAGCCTTAGACTGGTATAATAAAAAATCGAAAGATTTCCTTTTTCAGGCGCCACTTCCTAGTTACGTAACCGGAGGAGCAAATTATTACGGAGGTATTGATGCCATGTACTCGAACATCGGTTCTATGGTGAACAGAGGTATTGATCTTAATATTTCTTACGAAACAAAAGGGGAAAAATTCAACTGGACATCAAATCTTGTTGTTTCCAGATACAGAAACAAATTATTGAGTCTTGCGGACGGTTTGTCGGATATTAATACTCAGGTAAACCTGAACGGTTATCTGCCAATGGTGGCAACCAATACTTTAATCGGCGAACCGGTAGGCGTTTTCTGGGGATATAAAACCAATGATCTTTATCGTACGGCAGACCAGCTTAACAATGCACCGACTCAATTCGGATTTGCACCGAAACTGGGAGACGTTCGTTACGTAGATGTAAATGGAGATGGTAAAATCAATGAGTCTGATATGACGATTATCGGAAATCCGCACCCGGATTTCACATTCGGATTTACCAATACTTTCAGATATAAAAATGTGGATCTTTCTGTTTTTGTACAGGGTTCTGTAGGTAATGACATTCTGAATCTTACGAAAAGAAACGGTACAATGAATTCCCAGTTATATCAAAATCAACTGGTGGGTGCGCTTGATTACTGGACACCAGATAATCCAAATGCCAGTTTGCCAAGACCGGTTGCAGACAATAACAGTACGAATCTTCTTATTTCTGACCGTTTTGTGGAAAAAGGAGATTACCTGAGAATACAGAATGTAACTTTAGGATACACCGTTTCCCCTACTTTTGCTTCTCAGCTTAAACTTACAAGATTCAGAATCTACGTAAGCGCACAGAACCTGTTTACGATTACAAAATACAGCGGATACGATCCTGAAATAGGATCATTCAACCAAAATGTCTTACTGACAGGAGTTGACAACGGAAGATATCCTTCTCCCCGAACATTTAATTTTGGAGTTAATTTAGATTTTTAATTAATTATTTATGAAAGCTTTACAATATTTTAAACATACAGGTTTAGCCGTTTCATTTTTGGGGCTTGGCCTTCTGTCTTCTTGCAGCAGAGAATTTACAGACCGTCCTTCCGAGGACTCCATCAGTCTGGAGAATTATTATCAGAACAACGAACAGGTACAGGGAGCAACAGACGGAATGTACTACAAAACATGGTTTCAGTTCAATAATAAGTTTTTCTACGCCATTTCGGAAGTAGGTTCGGGAAATATGTATACCAATTCTTCGGATGTGAATGCCATGCGTAATTTTTCCATCAACTCTTCCGATGCGGAAATGTTCAATGGATGGCAGTCGTTATGGGCGAATGTAGCACAGGCTAATAATCTCATCAATAATTTACAGAAAAGAGCCGGTGCAGGAGTTTCTCAGGCGGTGATTAATCAGGCTTTAGGAGAAGCTTATTTTATCCGCGCCACAGCTTACTTTTATTTAGTGAGATTATGGGGACCCGTTCCTATAATTATTGATAATGAAGCTGTTGCAGCTAATCCTAAAGTAAACACCAATTTCACAGACGATGTTTACGAGCTGATTCGCAGAGATTATTCTAAAGCGATAGAATTATTGCCTGCCAAAATAAGAGGCGGAGATTATTCTTCGAATGCGAAGGTTTCTAAAGGTTCTGCGAAAGCTTTTCTTGCAAAAGTATATTTGTACAATAAAAATTATACAATGGCAAGACAACTTGCTGAAGAGGTGATTAACAGTGGAGAATTCAAATTATTAGGAGGAACATCGCAATATTCTATTACCAGTAAATCTTTTGGGGATCTGTTCACTTATCCTAATAACAACAATGAAGAATCTATATTCGCATTGCAGTGGAAAGGCGACATTAATTATGGATCTGCCAATAACTGCAACACACAATTTGGGATCAGCAACGGAACATATTCTACCTCCAATGCGTCTTACGGCGGTGTTTTTGCACCTTCTCAGGATATTTTAACGTTATATGATACCAATGACGTAAGAAGGGCAAACACGATTATGTTTCCCGGATATACGTACACAGATATAAAAGTTAAAAACGGACAGAATTTTCAGACTGGTTTCACTGTTCCGCCAGCAGACCAGATCGGAGGTCAGGGTGCAGGTGCAGCCATTAAAAAATATTGCATCGGAATTGTAAATGGAAATTCCACAGGTCCTGTAGACAGTTGGGCAATGATGAACAACAATACCTACATTATGAGATTTGCAGAGCTTCTGCTGATTGATGCCGAAGCGATTTTAGCAGGTGGAAGTTCTACTTCAGACGGCAATGCCTTAAAGGTTTACAATGCTGTAAGAAACAGAGCCGGTCTGTCGAATGTTACTTCTTTCACTTTTGATGATTTGTTTAAAGAACGAAGAAGAGAGCTTGCTTTCGAAGGCGATTACTGGTTTGATCTCGGAAGGATTGACCGCAGTAAAGCCATTGCGATTATGTCTGCTCAAAACCGTGGAAATATGTTTACTGCCGAATATTTTACACCTTCTTCCAGCAGCTTCACCCTGCCTTATCCTGCAAATGATGTGGCTAAAAATCCGAAGCTTTTGGATAGCCCGGTACATTATCAATTTTAAAATTTACAGAAAATGAAAAATAAAATATTTTATACGAAATTATTGGCATGGCTCATTCCTATCATCGGTTTGCTTTCTGTACAGTCCTGTAACAACGAGGATGATGATATGAAGGGGACAACTCCTGTTATCGAACTGGTTTCTGCATCGGTAGATGCCAACAACAAGCCTGTAGATCCTTTGGTAAGCACCCATATCGGTTATCCGTCTAATACTTATGTTATTAAAGGTTCCGGTTTTGCCAGTCTCAGACATATCTATTTTAATGATTATGAGTCTACCTTTAATCCTAATCTGGTTACAGACAATGCGATCATTATTACCATCAATATCAATACCCCTTATGTTAACGGAAGTAATAAATTAAAATTAGTGACCGCAACCGGAACTGTTGAGTATGATTTTGTCATTGCTCCACCGTCTCCGATTTTTAACGGATTCCAAAGCATCAACGCTGCCGACGGAACCAATATTACTCTTAAAGGGAACTATTTCGTTAATCCGACAGTAAAAGTAGGCAATACAGATGCAGCTATTGTTTCTTACGATCTTACCCACATTGTTGCAACTCTTCCCGCAGGATCGCAGGGTAAAAAGGTGTCTGTAACTACTTTATCAGGAACTGTTACGTACAACTCTCAGATAGGTACTTCTGTTTATGATGATGCTTTCTTTGGCGGTATTTCTAATGCTACATGGGCAGGAGATACTTATGATACGGCATACAATACAGATCCCGCAAACGTTAAACAGGGAGAAAAAGCAATAAAATGGGATGTAAAAGCATGGTCTGCATTCCAGATCGATAACAGTCCATCTATACCGTCCACTGCAAAAGGAATTCGGTTTTATATAAAATCTACCTCTGCAATAAATAGTGGATTACGTCTTATTTTAAATTACGGTTGGGGAACTACTCCATCTATAAGTGTAGGAACAGAATATCAATATTTTGAAATTCCGTGGGCGTCTTTCGGGTTATCTTCAGCACCTTCTACAATGAATGTTGTATTTAATAATAACACCGGAAATACAAATACGATATACATGGATGATATCGGTTATTATTACTAAACCAAGTTGTTATTGCTCTTGAGAGCATAGGATATTTTAACAATATTTTTTTTATACAGTTTATCTTTAGACGTACATGGTAAATCATGTACGTCTTTTTTTTCAGCCAAACTTATTTTTATACCGACTTTCTTTCTGCCATCCAGCCTCACCATATTTGTCTACAAAGCATATTTTAACTTGTGCCATTCCTTCAGAAACTAAAGAAATAACACAGGTAGCATCCTGTTTGTTTCGTGTGATATACCAACGAGCATCACCATGAGCCAAACCCCATGAGGGAACTCTGCAAACTAATAAATCTGCCTCTTCTCTGCTGTTTACGACTGCAACCCTTGCCTGTGCTTCCCCTAATGAAGCTGTCTGATATATCCTTGCCATATTTAACCGTTTTTTTTATGTTTTATGTTATGTACGAAATAACCTTACGAAGGTTTCGCGTATTTCATTCTTTTAAGTAATTGGGTTGTGTGATAGCCGTCGAGAGAGGAACCGGCAACTGTTCCTGCCTTTTCAATATCCAAGATTCCTGTTTCTTCCCAGATCTCTTCAGGGAAATATAAGTCTGTAATTTCGCCGACAATTAAGTGTGTACCGTTGCTTTTTACAGAAACAATTTCTTTCAGGATTAACCCCATTTGTATATTCGACTCTTTCACAAAAGGTGCTGAAAAATTATTTCTGTATTCAGCAGTTAGTCCGGAAGCTTCAAATTCTGACTGTTCGCGCTTGTATCTTGCCGATGTCTGGTGTGCTTTTTCAAAAATATCTTTATTCACATGATTAATGGTGTAATAACCTGTCTGCTGTATATTTTCCAGCGTATGTCTCTCAACGGAATCAGGGCGGGAAATAAATCCCATTAAAGGAGGATTCGCGCCAATGTGCATTACAGAATTAAAGACAGCCAGATTGGTTTGCCCATCCTTATTTGCGGTTCCAATTAAATTAAGACTTTTGAAGCCGCTTAAAGAATTAACAAGTGCCGTTCTTTTCCTTTCTTCTGTTTCGGCTATCTGCTGATTGGTAAAATGAATTAACATTAAGTATTGTGATTTAAATTTTTAATTAAAATGTATTTAAAACAGAATTTAATTCTGCTGAGGCTGAGTGATTTTTAGAGAAATGATATTACGCTTATAAAACTGTATGAGAAAGTCTGTCAATTACATTATCAAATTTTAAAGCATAAATTTCACAGACAATAATTCATTATCACAGTGCAGTTCTCTTTTTAAACATCTGAAAAAAGACATTCACAAAAATAACGATCGCTGTGATGATTGCCGAAATATAAACGGTCTGGTTGGCATGCTGATTGGCTACCGCAATAGCAATTAATGCCCAGACTGCCACCAAAGCAAAAGCTCCCATCTTCTGTTTCCAAACCATATACAAATGAATAATGGCTGCAACGGCAAACATGATCACCGTCCACACAGTTTCTGAAATTCCAAAGCCTGACCACTGTATTTTTTTAAGATAAGCTGCTACATCGGCAATTAAAGCCACCGAGATCCAGCCCGAATAAATATAAAAAGGCAGACGAAGGAAAATTGTTGTCTTAAGATCTTTAGATTCTAAAATACTACAGTTATTTCCTATAATTTTAAGCAGAGATATGAATAAAACCACCATAATCGGAATCGTAAGAAAAGTATATTCATACAGCCACGTAAATATCCAAAGGCTGTTTGCCACACAGGAAACGGTAAACCACCAACCGATATTTAAAATAGTCTTTTCTTTAGTATCGGTATTTTTCGTAAACGGGCCGTAATATATAACAAAACCTAAAAGCCCGAGATAAATCAGTCCCCAAATGGAAAAGGCATATCCTGCAGGAGTGAACAGGTTCTGATATCTGGCTGAAATGGTAGCCATCGTTTCATTATTAAAAATTCCGGTGTTGGAAAGATAGTTTACCACAATGGTTGCCACCAAAGCAACTGCATTTAAAATCTGAAATAGCTTTGCCATAATTTATTTTCAGTTAAATTAATCAAATTTACATCAAGCCGAGAAATTCTGCCAACAAAAAAAGTATGAATTTTAAACTCTGTGAAGATTTGAGCTGAATCTTGTTTTAGCCTAGCTGAACTTTTACGAAAGAAAAGAAAAATAACACTCCCAGTTTGAAGTTTTACTTTTAAGTCTGTTTAAACTTTTATTTAACCGCAAAAGTCACAAAAGATCTACTAAATTTTTTATTTAAAGTTGATCATTATCAATGAAAAAGAACACAATAGTTTTTAAAAATCTTTGATTTTTATTCTTTTGAGTACTTTGATTATTCTGGAAATTCGCTTTAACATTATCTTTTATCCCTTTTGCGGTTAATTCTGAAATTAGTTTAAACAAATTTTTTGTTTTATTTTGGGCTTAATTTTTGACATCAGTTCGAAAAGTGTATATGAAAGCATACTTTTTTGTGGTAGATTTAATTAAAATTTAGTTTGAACGTTCTTCGATCAGATTGACATCGTAAGCATACTATTCATGTATTCAGTTCTTGAAAAATTTATCCGGAGCAAAGGCGAAATCTCTTCTGAAAAGATAGAGATCATAACTTCCTGTTTTCAGCCGGTGAACACAAAACGAAACGAAATACTTCTCCAATATGATGAGGTATGCAAATGGTATTACTTCATCAACAAAGGATGCATCCGTCTGTTTACAACCACCAAAGACGGAACAGACAGTTCAAGGTATTTTGCTTTTGAAGGAAATTTTGCAACCGCTTTGCCCAGTTTTATCGACCAGAAACCGGCACAGGAATATCTCCAGACCATAGAAAAATCGGAACTGCTCCGTATTTCGAGGAAAGATTTTTATCATCTCGTAGAAATTTTACCCGAATTTGCCAAAATCTATACCGAAATTCTGGAACTCGGATTCATCATTGCCCAAAAGAGAATTTATGGATTTCAGGGTTTTGATGCTTTGGAAAGAGTAAAATGGCTGATCGAATATCAGCCGCAGCTTTTGCTTCGGGTATCGAACAGAATGGTTGCTTCTTATCTGGGAATATCGCCTTCCACATTAAGCAGAATAAAATCGAAACTGTAAAAACGTTGACATAGAGCAACGTTTTTAATTTTTGGGCTGTCTAACTTTGCAAGACATCGAAGTAATTTAAAATATAGAAAAATGAAATCATTAATTTTTAGCGTTCTTTTCGCTCTTTTGTCGATAGGAGCTTCTGCACAGAAAAATAATTTTCAGCTATCCACTCACATTCTGGATGTTTCAAAAGGAATTCCTGCTCCGGGAGTTAAAATTAAGCTGGAAAAATACAATGAGCAATCGAAAACATGGTCTTTTGTGGATGAGAAAAGTACAGATACAAATGGCAGAATTCCGGATTTTCTTCCGGCAGAAAAAGAAAATCTGGGCATTTTCAAATTAACCTACTACACGAAAGATTATTTCAAAAAAGACAATACCGAAAGCTTTTATCCTTTTGTTGAGGTCGTGTTTGAAATTAAGGATAAAAATCATTATCATGTTCCCATCACGCTTTCTCCTTATGGATATTCCACATACAGAGGAAGTTAAAAGTAAAACAGTATTTTGAAAACAGGCTTTAGCATTAACTTTGGCTAAAGCCTGTTTACTTCTATTAATTAAAATTGACGAATGCCCATTCCTGTTTATAATCCTACACTGAACTCACGTTAAGATACATTCGTAATTTGGGCTGTCTGTACAGATATTCATTTGCCAGTTGTACGCCGTCATCTTTCAAACCAATGAACTGATTTTCTTCTGCGTTATATTCTTTTCCGAAATGGGCGTTTTCATGCTTAAGATAGAGATCAATATAAGAAAACTTCCGATAGGTTATATACAGACGCAAAGTATCATTAATTGTTGTAATGTAATGAAAATCGCTGCTTTCATTCAGTTCGATCACAAGATGCGGCCAGTTTTTAATGGTCTGTGAATGCAGCAGAATTCCGTAATACGATGCATGATAATCAAATACATTTTTCAGGACGTTATTCTGCATAATGTAATCTTCAAAATCTGTCAGGCGCAACTGAGGACCCGCACTGAAAATTCCGAATAAAAAAGCGGTAATCCACGAATTGTCAATTTTAAAATATTTAATGCTTTCCTCCGTACTCAGATCCGGATGAGGAAGAAGGTAATAAACAGGAAAATTTCTGAACTGCATTAATCCCGTAATATAATTCAGCAGCAAATCCGGAACAGCGGGAGGCTGCGTTACTAAAGCAGGCAGATAACTGTATTGGTTTTGTTCCTTTAGCAGATGATGTATTTCCAGATCGTTCTTCCATTTTTTCAGCTCCTGAAGAACCTTATTGTCATTCATAATCATTAATCTTCCGAGTTGCCATGCCGCAGAATAGGTCATGTCGTACATCTTCGTATCTTCATTCAAAAGATTAAGATAATCCTGATGATCCGGAACATCCGTCCATCCTCTTTCCTGTATCCAACCATAAAGATCGAATGAATAATTCCAGTTGGTAAAAGGTCCCTGATACCATGAAACGATTTTTCCTCCTGCTTTCAGTTGGTGTTCCAGCGGAATTTTTGCAAGATCAATTAATTTTCTTACCGCTTCATGCTCCACATTCATGGTCATTTTAAAAGGCTGAAGCTGTAATTCATACAGATAACCTTTTAGGTTTTTACCGTTGTATCTTAAATATTCAAGGATGTAATTATTCTGCTCTTTTTTCCTGTTTTGAGTTTCTTCAAAATCGCGGACGGATTTTGGTTCCGGCAGTTTTTCCCATTCTTGTTTACGTGCTTTTAAATAGGCTTCATTCTCGGATATTAACCGGGCAAGTTCAGGATTGGCTGCTTTTTTCAATTCTTCCAAAGTTAAAACTTCCGAGTCGGCTAAGCCTTTCTTAAACGTATTGAAATCAGGATGTTCTTTCAGCTTATTGATATTAATCTGATAAAGATCTGCACTGATGCTTTCAAAAGACCATTCTGCTAAAACAACGCAGGATTTTGTCTTTTCATATTCATTTGCTCCGCTGAAATTATTTAACTGATATTTTTCTTTTTCCTGATTGTTTACTTCAGCAGAATAATAACAAACGAATACTTTATATTTGGTATCCGGTTCTACCCTTCTGTGAGAGATTACAATGGAAGTTTCTTCAGGAAGATTCAGCTTTTTCAGTTCTTCATGTTCCTGAACTCTTACGTGCGCGAGCTGCGAAACAAAATCCACAGACGGAAAAATTTCGCGGCTTCCTTTTAAAAGATTAAGAATTTTTAGTGGTTTGGGTTCCGCAATGTCTTCCAGTGAATCATTAAGATGATTGGTATCGCTTTCCAGTATTTCAAAATCTCCGGAAGCCAGTTCTTCTTCTTTCAGCAAAACCAAAAAAATGTAGGGAATTCTGTTTCCTTTATATTGACAGTCAAATTCCCAAGGCAGAGTACTTCTCCTGAACTGTACATGCGGAAAAGCTCCTGCAAAATCGCCTGTATGTTCATTGGGAGGATACATTGCCAGTATTTCATTCTGAGGAATAGCAGCGTTGTAACCTTCTACATAAAAAACAATCTCCTGTTGCTGAACTGTGGTGAGATTATTCTGAAGATCAGTCTTAATCTGGTATTTTCCTGATCCTACTGTGGGGATATGCGACGGAGCAATGCCTGTTTTTTCTTCTGCCATTTTAAGCGATTTGATAGGTTCCTAAAGATTTTCCTTTGTATTTGTAAACTTCCGTGGTATTTTCCAGATCGGAATAGTCGATTTCCTCTTCATTTAAAATTCCTAAAACAGTCATCATGCTTTTATCCGGCTGCGCAGAATTTTGATTGTATTTTGCTTCCCGTGATGTAAAATCATCCCGATAGGTTTTGGCACAGGTATCGTATAAAGATGTGGTAACAGGATTAATTCCGGATTCTGTTTCAGAAAACTCCAAACGGATGCCTTTGCATATCTCTTTCAGCAATTTTGAGCCGGATAATATTTCTTCCTGATCCGGAATTGTATTTGTGTGATTCCAAATGGACTTGGGAAGCGATTTCAGCACCGGAGCAACCTGAAAGGAGGAAAAGTGCGAAACGGCTCCTGTAACCGATAACCCGAGTTTGCTGTCTAACGGAGCAGAATCTTTGTAAACAGGATAGATATTCTCCTTTTTTACACTTTCGGCAGTCAGTTGATCTCCATTGATTTCTGTAAGCGGAATTTCGGAAAAGATTTCTAACGCAAAGGTTTTCGGATTAACCACAATAGATTCTGTTCCGTCCTTTCTCTTTATTTTTTTTATGATTCCTGATGCAATATTGCAGACCAGAATTTTGGCAGGTTCCGGTAAAAAGCCGGCAATGAATTCTTCTCTGGTTAATGCAGTATTAATAGACTTCTGATGGTTGCCGAATTTAACTTCCAGTTCATAACCCGCCACTTTAAAAGTCGCTAATCCTCTGAAATCCGGCCCTTCCAGTTGTAATTTGGCACTTAGATTAAATGTCTGATTGATGCTAAAAAGCCATACATCCACCACTATTTTAGCATAGATCTGAACATATACTTCTGCTTTGTAATAAAATGGCTTCCATGAAATAATGAAATCTGCACTGAAGAGAAGTCCTATTTCTGCATACACCACGCGACCGTTCAGGATAAGATTCAAACCTCCTGCAAGACCTGCCATAATGCAGCTTGGCGTTAAAGCAAAATAGGCTTTACCGTAAAAATTAACAGGCCCCAGATTAAAGCTGAATCCTAAACGCGGCGTATTATTGGGATAGTGAACCGGAACTTTAAAATTGGGATGATAACCCCCCAGAGTAAATACGAAGTCTCCTGCAGCTTCTCCTTTCAGCCACATTCCTAAAGCAAAACCGCCTGTTAATTTCAGTTGAGGCAACAATATATAGTTGTTCTCCGTTAGTTGTCCCTGTGCGAGAAAGGTTCCTTCTTCCAGATCTGCACGCATGGAAAATGCGAATTCAAAATAATAAACTCCCTCCAGCTTCATGGTAGATAAGCCCAAAAGATGTAAAGACGTTTTATTTCCGAAGGCTACTGCAAGTATTCCTGTAGTAAAAATCATTTTGTAGGAATCAAATTTAATTCCTGCAATAATTACATAACTGTTTTCGCGAACAGGCAAATAACGGTTTAAATCTCCAAAAATCTTTTTAATGGAATCTCCCTGTTTTAAACCTCCCTGATGAACGATTTTAATGAGGGGAAAATCCGGAATCTCGGTAATCTGAGGCATTACAAAGTCTCGGTTTAATCCAAATCCCAAAGCAAATCCGTGGATGTAAAAAGCAGGATCTAAAGGTATGGGAATGCCCAAATATCCGAATGCGAATAATGAAGAATAGTTTGGCGTTTTGATGTAAGATCCAATGGCTATTATTTCAATTTTACCCAATCTGAAGGTTAATAAACCATTGTATTCTTCCGTTCCGTCGTGTTTTTCTCTTAAAAATGCTCCTGCGATAGAAAGTGAAGGGGTATCATAGATTATAGCAAGTCCCTGCAAAGTAAACTGAAGCTCCTTCCATAATTTTTCCAGACTGAAGTCCTGAAAAACCGTAAAAGGAACTTTAATTCCCAAGCCGACCAACTGCAAACCAAATGGCCCGACATTGAAATCTGCAGATACCGCAATCTGTATGAGATTTTTTTCGATGGAGGGTTTTATCTCGTTAATTTTTACCAACGGATGCTGTTTCTCTTTTTCCTGCTGAGTATTTCCTGAAGTCCCGGAATTTTGTTTTTTTGCGGGATCTGAAGCCGGGAGTGAAGGAACTTTTATGCCTTTAAGATCAAAACCGGGAAAGGTAATTTTCTGTTCTTCGTTTCCTGTTTTTAAAATCAATCCTGCATTGAATCCGGCGTTGAGAAACAACTTATCATTGTTTATCCAGATTTTCTGACTGATGAAATTTTTCTTTGAAAGGCTGATTAATTTCTCCCGATCAGACGTTAATGAATTTTCCTTCTGCAAAAGATATACAAGTTCAAGATCTGAAATTGCATATTCTTTAAGATACTCTCCCACCAAAGGCATTTTTGAAAAACTGATGGCTTGGTTAATGGCTACTGAAAACAGTTTAAACTCTTTAGAAAATACACCTTTAAGCTTTAAGTGTGAATATTTTGCTTCCAGTTGAAAAGCGGTAAGGCTTTCTGTATCGTCTGCGATTTTATAGATCCCGAAATTAAGTTTTTCCGGTACAAAAGGAATGATAATGTCTTTTACATCGCCTTCGTCTTCCAGAAGTCCGGAAATATTTTTTGAAACATCCGGCAACTGACCAACCAAAGAAGTTACGGAAACGTCATCATCCATTTTCGTTCTGTTTCCTGTAATTTTAAAGTCAATCTTTTTTATTGAGACATCAAGCTCAAGCTGAATATCAGCTTTTGATAATGATGGTTTTTCCATGATGTAAAGCTGTTTGATGGTTTTCGCGGATCATATTATAAAGATTCAGTTTTTTCTTAAAATCATTATCTTATTTTCATGATATAAGCTAATTTTACGTGCTGTGGATTCGGGACTTCCACCGGAGTTGGGGTTTCATGACCGATCGCAAATTCTGTGGCTATATTTTCGTCTGTACACCAACTGTTTTCTCTGTAAATAGTCTGATTTCTGGAAGTTGCTTTCGTTCCTAAAAAATCAAAATTATTTCCGCCTGTTCCGGCTTCTACTTTATAATATTTTGTGGTAACGGTACTCCAAACCCGCGGAATATTTTTTTCGCTTAGTGTAATGGTATTAGACCTGTTGTAAACCTGACTGTTTTTCTGGCCGATTCCGGAGTTCCCGAGAATAAAGCTTCCTCTAAGATCCGGAGTGTTATTAAAGCCGTCGCAAAAAGCCCAGCCTTCGGGAAGCGTGGTTCCGTAAAATGCAACGATGGCTCCTACCGGTAAAGAAACCAGTTCGTTATTGGTATATAAAGAGTTGTTGACATCGGTTCTGCCGGAAGTGATCTTCACCAGTTCTTTTGATCCTTTCATAATTTTAAGCTCCTCATTAAGTAATTCTATCTGGTTTTTCAGCTTAATGAGATCTGCTGTTAAAGTACTGATGACTGTATTCTGAGAATCCAAAGCATTAATGGTTGCTTTTCCGGAAGTAAGCTTTTCAATGTCTGCTTCATTCGCTTTAAAGTCTTTGATGTTTAAATTTTCTGCCATGATTTTAATGCTTTAGAGTGAGTAAAAGATTTTGCCTGTTTTGATGTGGAATTTCATCTTTCCGTTTCTGTAGCCGGGAATATTTTTGTATTCGAGATAGAAAGGATATGCACCGGACGGATTTGCAGGGGCAGATTGTTTTGCTTTTAATCCCGATATTTCCATAATAATGGATGTTCCTTTTTTCAGCAGGTATTCTTTCTGAAAACACAGGAAGTCGTTGTCTGTAGATTTGGGTTTTGCAGGTATGGTCGTGAAGGTCTGGTGTTCCAGCAATTTGGTATTGTTGGTTTGTTTTGCATCATTTTCAAGGATGGTAAAAAAGTTGCCTGTAATCCTGAAACCACTGTTTTCCGATAGCTTAAGATCCAGCTCGGTGGTGTTGCTTATTGCCAGTCTTATGGTCTGTGCTTCGTTTGCTGTGCCATTGTACAACGTATCGTTGCCCAGAATAAATACTTCAAAAGGGCTTTCGTTTTCTCCTCTTATATCCATTATTTCAAAAACTTTATCGATGATGAGAGGCTGAGATTTTGTATAGGTTTTAGAGAATTCATCTTTGGTAAGTGTTATATTATACATTTCAAGCTGCACTAAGATTCTTTCCTGATCTAAGCGGTTCACGATGGAAAGGTCATTCAATACTGCGGTTAAATTTGTATTTTCAGTGTTCTGATTTTTAAAGCCAAAGGAAATGTGCAGATCGTCTGATTCTTCGGTATTGTTTGCTTGTACAGCAGAATATTGAAAAAAGCCTTTTTTCACTTTAAGTTTTGCCGCACTGTTGTCCTGTTTTTCTATCGTCATCTCTCCCGGAAGAAGTTCGAAGGATAAAGGTTTCGGATCATTTTCTATAACGAGTTTATCAAAAACGGAATTGTTGCTGAGAGTAAAGCTTACAGTATCAATTAAAGTGGATTTTGAGAGTAAGGTAAGGTGTTTCCCGATAGATGTATTGACGAGGTTTTCTATTTCATCTTTGGAAACATCATGATATACCGACAGATCTGCAATGCGAAGCTGATCTCCGTCTTTATTGCCTCCTACAATGATGTTCTGATCTTCTGCAGCATCGTTAAATGAAATTACAGCTTTTTTCAGCACTAAGAAATTATCGTCCGTAAGATAGAGCTCTATATTTCCGGAAGAATTATAATAAACGGAGGCATTAAACCAGTGGTTTTCCCGGATTCTGAAGTCTTCATCGTTTATTCTGATGTTATTTTTAAAAGAAACAGCGTTTCTGTTATTAGATTTGATGACGCTCAGTATTTTATCTCCGATGGTGATGAGATTAAGAGCCTCGCTGCTGTTTTTTTTATGATAGTTAAAAAAGAAATTAATTAAAGTTCCTTCTTTACCGATGCTTTTTTTAAAGGTTAATTCTAACTGGGTTTTATCTTTAAAATTGAGATAAGAACCTTTATACTCATCAAAATCAACATTTAAAGCACTATTTTGTAAACCGGACTGAACCTGGGTTTTGTAATTATTAACAATGTCGTTATTCACTAAATTATCCAGTGGAAAATAATATAACAGTTTTGCCATGATGTTTAGAATTTAGTAGATTTTATAGACAGCCATCCTTCTTTTAAAACAAGATGGGGAATGTTTCCGGAGTTGGTATTAAAGTCCCCGATCTCCAGAATGGCTTTGGAAGTATTCTCAATCAGCTTCAGCAATAATTTTTCATCGTCATCGGGATCTTCTTTTATTTTAATCTTTTCCCATTCTTCGCGGTTAACAAAATGGATCTGATCTTCCGGATAAAAGGGATATTCCTGAATGATTTTTTTATTGATGAGGCTTTGCTTAAAGCGTTCTCTGATGATTGCTGAAGCGTTTTCTGTGGTGAAAATGTACAGTCTGCCCAACAATTCTCTGAGTGTGATGATTTTATTGGAGGTTTTCATTGACAGAAGTTCTGCCAGTTCTTTTTCGGGATCGTTTAATTCAGAATTGTTTTTTTCTTTCAGTGTTTTTGTTTTTTCAGTGTCTAAATAATAGATTTCTTCGCCCAGCAGATTGTTCTCCTGCTTCATCACATATTTTTCCCGAATGATAAATTCTTTGAGGGCTGTATATTTTTTATTTTTAAACTGATTAAAATCTAAAGCGATCTGCATGGATTTAACGTTTTCGCTTCTGCCGATTTTACCGGTTACCCCATCGTTAATAAATTCATTTCTTATGCTGTATTTTTCTGTATTATTTCGTATCTGAAATTCATTTTTATCGATGAAATAGATGTCTTCCTTCGGAAAAAACGGCTTCAATTCATTAATTAAAATATGTTCTTCTTTTAATTCTGAAAGCAGTGTCTGTAAGTAGGTTTCGGATTCAAAATTCTGAGAAAAATCGATGGCTAAATTTTGGGTCATCCGTTTTTTTAAGGGTGGATTTGCAGGAGATAAAGGTTGTTTTTTATTCTTTTTTTCCAGTTCGATCCACGACCACTGATAGCGATTATCTTTCGCAAGGGATAGCTGAAGGTTTTCTTTGGGCGTTATAACAGGCGCTGTTAATAACGTAAGTTCAATTCTTCTCAAAGCATTTTTAATGGCATTGTACGGCAGTCTTATGCGCTTTTCGGGTAAAATTCCTGTTTTAATGTTCAGGTTTCCTTTAGGATGAATCAGAAGATATCTTTGGCAGGCATTCAGCGTATCATTAAGAGCCAGAAAGCTTTCTTTATCCTGATTTTTATAGCTTATTGAAGAGCTGTACATGGTTTTACCTTCAATTTCGTTCCATTTTTCTCTTCCGTCGATTGGGTTTTCTTTCAGAAAATCTTTCAGAGAATAGTAAAAACGGCTTATTTTCTTTTCTGCATCATTATTAAAATAAATTTTGCTTTCCAAAGCTTTCAAACCCAGTCTTTCGTTCTGTTCTTTATTTTCCAGATGGTAATGCCAGTAAGCCAGAACGCCGTCGTTATACTGGTTTAAATCTCCAATGGACATCGGGATTTTCACTTTATCGTATTTTCTCTGGCTGTTGTAGGTATTGATGGTGATGTTTTCTGAATAACTGATGTCATGCAATGCTTCTCCTCTGGTGAATAAATTGATGTTCACTAAAGTAATCGCAACAGGCACGGAAGAGATGGTTTCCAACAGAGACGGATTGGCATAATCTTCGGGTGAAATATGCTCCATTGTTCTCTGCAGTTCTTTTATAAACTGATCTTTTTTGTTGGTTTTGCCAATTCTTTCGATAATCCAGTGAATAATTCTTCTGAGATGGGGATTTCTAACAACTGTTGTATAGTTTGTATTCTCCTGAGCTAAACTGGCATCAAAAGGGGAAGATTCCCACGCTCCTTCTGTGTCTATTGCCCCTAAATGTTTTCCGTGTGCATCAAAAAATTCTATTCGCTGATTAAGATACACCGGAACCATCCATCCGAGGACAGGAGATTTTTTTCCTTCTGTTGCTGTTCTTGTAAATCTTGTGCTTACGGCAGAAGGCTGAAGATATCTTGGCGGCAGTGCAACCCAGTTATCTTTATTTTCGATTTTCTGCACATGGGTGGTAATTATTTTTTCCGGCTCGATGATTTTGTTTCTTCCAAAAGAATCTACAATTCTCAGTCTGCTCATTTTAAAGGCTCCGTTTCTGAACGGATTGAATATGGATAATCTGTTTGGTGTTAAAAGATCGAGACTGTTTCCATATTCTTTGCATAAATCTTCTATGCTTTTTGCCATCTCTTTATGATCTGTAAATCCGTTGGGAATGAGGGGTAAGACGGACAAGCCATTGCTTCTCTGAAGCATTAAATTATTGAAATCTGAAAGGGTAAGTTCAAACAAGGAAGTTTCTTCCAGTTTCTGAAGAAATATTTTTATTTTTTCTATTAATTCCGCGTTGTCTTTTTCATCAATA
The DNA here is from genome assembly GCF_030518295.1 of Chryseobacterium urinae. Lineage (NCBI taxonomy): Bacteria > Pseudomonadati > Bacteroidota > Flavobacteriia > Flavobacteriales > Weeksellaceae > Chryseobacterium > Chryseobacterium urinae. The sequence goes on from NZ_JAULSJ010000019.1 coordinate 45,006, forward strand.
CGAAGAAGATTTTTGCCTAATTTTTCTTTTACATATTCTTTAACCTCATCGCTTACAAAGGAATGCCCATAGTAAATATTAGGATTCGGCATATACGCAATATCATGCAAAGGATAGGCTTTTATTAAGTCTGCATTAAGCTCATCCAGAACATAGGAGTCCTGTAAAAAATTTTCTGTAAAATTAGTATCGGAAGCCAGATAATGGCCTTCTTTTTTAGGCAGAAATAAACTTTCCCATTCTACTTTATAGGTATGCCACTGATTGGTCTTGATTTCCTGAGAATTGACCACATTCAGCACATTTTGACGGCTTTCTTTCTTTTCCGGATTGAATACCGGTACAGACTGTATTTCTTCCGGAGCAGAAGGATTGCTGAAAAGGTTGAAAATGCTGTTTTTTTTCGGAGACGAAATAATAACGCTTGGCGGCAGCGGTTCGTAATAATCGGTTCTGTTTTTTTTAGACAGAATCATTCTTGTTTTATACCGCTGATGCAGGAGGTTCCGGAGTTCTTTTTCATTTATGGTTTCTCCGGTCTGTTTTGCTTTCAGTAGAAATTTAATGAGGGCATAATCGCGGTATCTTGTGTAATGTTCTGATATTTTTCCGGAAAATAAATCTTTTGCATTCAGAGCTTTGTCTTTTGTATTTCTCAGCTTTTCTTTTAAGATGCTGATCTGTGAGATTAACAGTTTAAGATCTTCTTTAAGTTTATTGATGTTTTTATCTTTGCTTAAAAATAAAGCGTTTAAATACGTAGACCAGTGCAGATACAGACTTTCAATTTTAGCCTGTAATCTGAAGGTATCCAGCTCATAGCTGTTTTGTATTTTGTTGAGATTTTCCAGCTCATCTTCCAAAACTTCGGTATAAGAAATATTGAGGAGATCCGGTAAAGAAACGCCTTCCCAAACCGCAAGAATTTCATCGGATTTTGCAGACTCCTGAAAGGTTTTAAGCTTATCTTTTATCTTTTCATACTGTAAAGCCACATTTCCGCTGAACTCAAAATCCAAAAGACTGCTGTCTACATCATATTCCTGAACAGCGTCTTCCTGATCAGAAATAACAATATTCAGAACATATTTTGTTGTTCCGGATGTTTTATTAAACTGTTGCTCGTGCTGTTTATTCCTCAGTCTGGAAATCCAGTCCAGATTCAGCTCCTTCAGTTCATCAAAATTAATGATTGAAGCAATCTGTTCTTCCTGTTTCTGAAGATCCTGCCTGGAAAGATTCGGGTTGTTGCTATTGATGATTAATGCAGAAAGTGTCTCGGGCAAGGTATTGGCAACAGCAACATCAAAGGATTCTTCATTTTCTGTGGCTTCCCCGGATTTTAGCTGAAAATTACCTGCAACGATATATTCATCGGCTGCGTTTTGTCCGTAATGATCTACCCATCCGATAACCTGATATATTTCGTTTTCTGTTCCGTCTTCATCATAAAATCCAAATACACTTCTGCAATTGGGATAATGAATATCGAATGAAAAACTTCCCCATCCCAAAGCACTGAGATTTTTTAAATAATTTGTCTGGGCATTGGTCTGATAGATCCAGTCGTTCAGTTTATATTTTCTTCCCACATATGCAAACTGAAAAGTATCTGTTGCTTCTTCCGCGTAGGTACAGGTATTGTTTTTATTCAGTTTAGGATCGTTAACGTTCCATATATAATCGCTTTCCACAATCCATTCCTCCCCATCACGCTGTCTTTTTATATACCAACGATTGGGAGCTTTTGGCAGATTTCCTTTATCATTAAATTTTTTAAAGAATGAAGGAAGAATAAAATGAAGATGAACTCCCTTATCCAGATAAATGGAATTATCCCATGAAAAAGGCCTTGGAATAATCGAGTTTGTTTCGAGGGGAACATTGGGATTTTCAAAGACATGACGCTCTGTATTCATCCACGGAACATTTTCAAAACGGATATCCTGACCAATTACCTGTTCAGGCGAATTGAGATACAAAGCATTTATCCGGAAAGGAAGTATATTGGGCATAATTATTTTACAGAGTCTTCTAACTGTTTAAAGATATCATCCGTAGATCCCAAAGTCATCATTTTCTTCACCACGTTGCGGTCTGTATTCCAGATAGAAAAATTAACTGAATTGATGGACATTGTATTAAATTCTGAGAAGAACGCCTTACTGTCTATATTTATGGACAGTGCATATTCCCATTTTGCTTTTTTGTCATCCTTTAGCTTGGTTCCCTTTTCATCGCATTCTTCCATTACAGGTGGTTTTCCTGGATCTGCTTCTGTATTAATATAATATGCCTTTTTATATAAATAAGCAGTTTTCAGATAAAAATGAATCTTATTGATGTCGAATTCATTATCCGAGCTATTCTGTTTTAGCTGATCTGTAACCTGTTGTGTAGCGGCGTTAGAATCACTTCCAAATATTTTATCAAAATCATTTTTTAAATCCTTGTAAGTTACATAATCATCCGATGAAACTTTTGTAGGGACAAGCAGATATTCTTTAGCGGTAATCTTTCCATTCGCAGTCTCCTGATCCGTACTTTGAACAACTAAGGCTAAATCTCTTTTTAAAAAAGTCAGGGATATTCCCAATTGAAATTGACTCATGATATAATTTTTTTTAAAATTCCTACTCGTGTGGCTTTTCAGAATACGCCCCGTTTTGTAATGGTTTCTGGTCTCCATGATTATTGTTTTATTTTTACGCCTGATTAAGAATCGGGTTATGTAAATTTAATAAAAGAAAGTACTCGGCATCATTTTCTCTATCATAAATTTCTGATTTTTAAATCATTAATAAATCGTCAGAGTTTTTCATTCATCCTCTCCGTCATTTGTCGCGTTTAGTAACCAAAATTATAGGAAAATAATCCTATTCATTTCAGTAGAAATACTGGTTTTTTTATCAATTAAATTTTTAAAATCTACCTAAAAAATAATTACTGTAAATAAAAATCACGTCACTTTATGAAGCGACGTGATGGTATGAAATTTATAAATTGCTGAGCTCTGTTGTATTTGAAAGAATTACATCAACCTATCAAAATGAATAGGGAGATCATAAATCCTTTTTCCGGTTGCATGGAAAATTGCGTTTGTAATGGCAGGAGGCATTCCTACTCCACCGATTTCACCTACTCCTTTTACTCCCAAATCATTTACAAATTGATCATCTTCTTCCACAAATACTACTTCCAGATCGTGAATATCTGCATGAACAGGAATATGATATTCACCCAGATTGGCATTCATATATTTTCCCAATTCATGATCGAGTATGGTTTCTTCGTGCAAAGCTTTGCTGATTCCCCAGATCATGCCTCCCAAAACCTGACTTTCTGCTGTTTTAGGATTGATAATTTTCCCTGCTGCAACGGCTGTAACCGCTCTTTTTACTTCAATAATTCCCAACTCTTCATCCACTTCTACCTCAACGAAAACCGCACTGTGAACGGCTCTGGCTTTTTTTCCGTATTTTAAAGGATTAGGCATTGCAGAATTTGTGGTTCGAATTGCTTCTCCGCCATTTTTTTTGAAAATTTCTTTGACATCTACCTGTATTTCAGGCTGATCTTTTACGGTGATAAAACCATTTTTGAATATAACATCTTTAAAATTTACATTTTTTAAAACGGAATCTTTCAAATCTTTAGCTCTTTCGAAAAGTTTCTTATTTAAAGCCTGACAGGCATTCTGTACCGCAGGTCCCACTGTTGCCGTAGTAAACGATCCTCCCTGAATCGGAGCAAACGGCATCTTACTGTCTGCATACGAAAACGTAATATCTTCCATGGAAAGTCCCAGTTCATCTGCCGCAATCTGCGTCATGATCGTCTTCGTTCCGGTTCCAATGTCGGTAACGGCACTTTTTATTTCAACTTTTCCATCTGGTGTCATAATCGCTTCCGCACGTCCTAAAATCCGATTGGCATCCCAAATTCCGGTAGCCATTCCATAGCCGACCAGCTTACTTCCGCGCTTCATGCTTCGGGGTTCAGGATTTCTCTTATTCCAGCCAAATTTTTCCGCTCCTTCCAGATAACATTTTCTAAGTTCTTTACTCGAATATTCCTTATCACTGCTTTTATCAATTTCTGAATAATTGATAAGCCTTAATTTCAGCGGGTCTATATTTAATTGATAAGCGATTTCATCCATTGTTACTTCCACAGCGTGCATTCCGGTACTTCCTCCGGGTGCTCTCATATCAAGCGGGCTGTAAACGTCTAACGGAACAATTTCATGTTCCAGCAAGGTATTTTCTGCGGGGTACAGCATATTTGCCCAGTTCACCACAATTTCAACATAATCTTCAAACCGCGAAGTTTCACCGGTTGCTTTGTGATAAATTGCATTGACTTTACCTTCTTTATCCGCACCGAATTTTGTATGCTGCAACGTCGGAGGTCTGTGTCCTATCATATACATCTGCGCACGATCCAAAGTGACACGAACATTACGTTTTAAAGCCAGCGAAGCCATTACCGCCATAAAAAGCTGCTGCTGCGGACGAAGCCCCGAACCAAAACCACCGCCTACAAACGGTGAGATGACCTGTACATTTTTCATTTTAAGTCCGAAAACATTCGCAACATACATTTGGGAATTAATCGTTCCCTGTGTTTTATCGTAAATAGTGAGTTTATCTTTTCCTTCGTAGATCACGGTGGAAGCATACATTTCCATAGGATTGTGATGCTCGGTTCCGTGGCTGAAATGGCTGTCGGTTTTTACCAACGAATTTTCATATTCGTTTTCAAAATTACCGGTAGGTTTTGGCGGAGGCGGTTTCAGCAGCGAAGCCAGTCCTTTTTTAGGATATCTGGCTTTTTCAAGATTCTTCTTCAGATCCGTTTCAAAATTTTCTTCTTCTTCATAAACCACTTTTATTTTTGCTGCCGCATAACGTGCCATTTCAAATGTTTCTGCAACCACCAGAGCAATCGGTTGTCCGTTATATCGGATTATATTATCTTTAAGAGGTTTAAAAACAGTTCCGGGAGGTGCATCCATATCGGCATACTGAAAATCAAACCAGGCAGTTGAAGGTTTATTTTCATGGGTGAACACCTCAATAACTCCTTCTAATTTTTTTATTTCTGATGTATCGATGGTCTTGATTTTACCTTTTGTAATCGAACTGTTCACAATGTACCCATACAATAAGTCCGGAGCATCATATTCTGCTGCATATTTTGCTTGACCTGTTACTTTCAGATGACCTTCAAGACGATTTATTGATTGTCCAACAGACGGTGTATTTTTCATAAAATTTTCTTTAGCATTCATAATAATTTATAAAGAAGGTTTTGCACCCGGTCTCTGAGACGCCGGATCAAGAGCCATCATACAGTTTCTGACGATTGCTTTTTTGGCAAGATTAATTTTAAACCGGTTATGCTCAAAACCTACGGCTCCTTCCAAAATAATGTCAGCCGCAGCCGCAAAGTTTTCCGGATTTGCTTCTTTACCTGCTAAAAAATCTTCAGCTTCTTTTACACGCCACGGTTTGTGCGAAACACCTCCCAAAGCAATTCTTGCTTCTTTAATTATTCCGTTTTCCAGTTCCAAACCGGTAGCAACAGAAACTAATGCAAACGAATAAGAACTCCGGTCTCTTAATTTCAGGTAAGAATAATTTTTTGAAAATCCTTTTTCGGGCAGTTCAATTCCTGTGATAACCTCTCCTTTTTTCAGGTTATTATCGATCTCCGGAGTATCTCCCGGAAGTCTGTGAAAATCTGAAAATTTCAATGTCCGATCTCCATCCGTTCCCGATATATGAACAACTGCCTCCAAAGCTGCAAGAGCAACACACATATCTGAAGGAAAAACAGCAATACAGTTTTCGCTGTGTCCTAAAATTGCGTGAATTCGGTTGTATCCTTTCATCGCGGAACATCCGGAACCCGGAACTCTTTTATTGCAGGGAGTATTAATGTCGTAAAAATAATAACATCGGGTTCGCTGTAATAAATTTCCGCCATTGGTCGCCATATTTCTGATCTGTGCCGAAGCTCCCGCCAAAATAGCTTTAGAAAGAAGCGGATATTTTTCTTCAATAATTGGATGATACGCTGTATCTGCATTCGTCATTAAAGAACCAATACGAATTCCGCCATTATCACATTCAGTAATAACACCTATTCCGTCAATGGGATTAATATCGATTAAAGTGTCTGCCTCGGTAACAAAATATTTCATCAGATCAATGCTATTAGTACCTCCGGCAATGATTTTATTTTCTTCATTTGCATAAGTCAATGAAACCGCTTCATCAATACTATTGGCTTTTGTGTAGGAAAAATTATTCATAAAGACCTTGTTTTACTGCCATTACAGCATTAATAATTCCTTTGTTGGCTCCGCATCGACAAAGATTTCCGCTCATCAGTTCCTGAATTTCCTCCCGCGTATTTGCCTTATTTTCATTCAGCAGTCCTATGGCACTACAAATTTGTCCCGGAGTACAGTATCCGCATTGAAAAGCATCGTGATCGATAAAAGCTTTCTGAACGGGATGCAGGTTTTCACCGTCGGCAATCCCTTCTATGGTCGTAATTTCAGCATCATTTTTCATAACGCAGAGACTGAGGCAGCTCAAAACTCTTTTGCCGTCAATCAGAACCGTACATGCGCCGCACTGCCCATGATCACAGCCTTTTTTTGTTCCGGTAAAATGCAGATTTTCTCGAAGAGCATCAAGAAGTGATACCCATGGAAGTACATCCAGATGATGTTCCTTTCCATTTATTTTTAATGTAACAGATTGTTTTCCAGTGTTCGCCATAAATCGGTAGTTTGGTTATGGGTAGTGATACAAAAAAAGAACCGTTATTATCGAAAATATCCGTTCCGTGGTATATTAAAGCCTGAAATTGATTTAAATATATTCAATCTAAATAAGGAAAACAGATCATGAAAGGATAAAAAAATATTCTGCACCGTTCAGATACAGAATATTGATATGATTCTAAAATAGAAAACAGCAGTCTATTTGTGTGACAATGCCATTAAAATTTTATCGGGAGTAATCGGCAAATCTCTCATTCGTATACCGATGGCATTATAAATTGCATTGGCTATCGCAGGGGCTGTACCAATAATTCCTACTTCTCCGAGACCTTTCGCTCCGGAAGGGTTAATGTTCGGATCGGGTTTATGAATAAAGTCGACTTCAATAATCGGAGCATCCGCATTAACGGCAAAATGATATCCCGCAAGATCGTTACCGATTAACGTTCCTAATTTTGCATCGATCTGGTTTTCTTCCATCAGCGTCATTCCGATCCCGCCAACTGCGGCTCCCGACATCTGATTGGCTGCTGCCTGACTGTTGATGATCTTTCCTCCGTCTGCTACGACAGCCAGTTTTTCAATTTTCACTTTTCCGGTTCGCTTATTAACTCGGACTTTGCAAAAATGTGCCGCTGATGAACAGAAGGCAAATTTCTCACGCTCGCTTCCCGGTTTTGAAGCTACTTCAAGACGAATTTCAGCCAGATTATTCTTTTCAAACAGTTCTTCATAAGAAACAGAAACAGTTGAATTATTTTTTAAACTGATACTTTTATCTGAAAGAAGAATATTTTCCAGAACAGCTCCTTTAAAGCTTCCATTAACTGAGGATGCATATTCCGCCAGTTTTTGCTTCAACTGATTGCTCGCATCGTACACCGCACCACTTACCGATGAAAGCCCTGTACTTCCACCCTGACTTGGCGCAGGAGGAAGCGCAGAATTTCCCAATTCTATATTGATTTTATTTTTTGAAATTCCGGTAATTTCGTGGGCAATGTTCTGCATTCCGGTTCCTGTTCCCGTCCCGATATCAGTCATCGCGGTCTGTACAACGAGACTTCCGTCTTTGCTCATGATAATTGCTGCTTTGGCTTCTGCTCTTCCTGCATTCCACATTCCGACTGCCATTCCGTAGCCGATGTACCAGTCGCCTTCAATAACGGTAGACGGAGTTGCTTTTCTGGCATTCCATCCGATCATTTTAGCACCTTTGTCTATACATTCATCCAGAAAATGGGTAGACCACGGCAAATTTGAATCGGGATGTTTTTCCAGTGAAATATTCTTTAACCTCAACGTTACAGGATCCATTTTCAGCTGGTAGGACAGTTCATCAATGGCAGATTCCAGAGCGAATACTCCGGTACAGTCTCCCGGACCGCGCATCCAAGTTGGTGTGCTTAAATTTAACGGAACATTTGCCGCTTCCGTTTTCAAATTGGGAAACTTGTAAATTAATCTTGTCACGCGGGTAATACCGTCGTTAAAATTTTCATAGACTGAAGTTTCGTTCTTTGCCTGATGCAATATTCCTGAAAGATTTCCCGACGGATCTGATGCCAATTTTATTCTCTGCCATGAAGCCGGTCTGTATCCTGTTGCCGCAAACATCTGCGGTCTTGTAAGCATCAGTTTTACAGGATGTCCAACCTGTTTAGCTCCCATTACTGAAGCTAAAACGTGTGGCCAGATTCTGAGTCCGGAGCCGAAACCGCCTCCTACAAATTCACTGAATACCTGTATATTTTTTTCAGGAATAGAAAATAACCTTGCAAATGTTCTCTGAACATTATTTACCCCTTGGTTTTTATCGTAAAGCTTCAACGTATCATTGCCTGTCCAATGAGCAATCGTGGCGTGCATTTCCATCGGATTATGCACATCTGCCTTAATATTATATTGCTGATCTACCGTGAATGGTAAATTTTGCCAACTGTCAAAATTTCCTCTTTCTTTTCCTTCAGCTTTTAAAGCAACTGTTTCTTTCGCAGAATTAAAATCGACGTCAAAACTGTCTTTCTGATATTCAGCCTCCACCAAAGATGCGGCAAAAGTTGCGTCTTCCAGTGTTTCTGCAATCACCATCGCAACAGGCTGTCCTTTGAAAAATATTTTATCCGTATGAAAAATCGGTAAACCGAATCTCGACTGTTTAATTTTTTCTTCAGTATCCATACCCGGAACCGAAGGTTTGTGCAGATGGGTAATGATATCAATAACGCCTTCCACTTCTTTAGCTTTATCAACTAAAATCGACTGTATTTTTCCGGAAGGAACTGTACTGTTTACCAACACGGCGTAGCACATATTTTTAACTTCGTATTCAGCAGCGTATTTACCGCTTCCGGTAACTTTTTCCACTCCTTCAACACGTCCTTCGGGTCTTTTGGATCTGATGTTCAGTAATTCGAGTAATCCCATAATTGTTACTTTTTAATATATCCCGATCTTATTGATTTACACAATTTTGTAATGCTGTAACGATAGCTCCCTGAAGCATCGGTATTTTGTAACCGTTCTCAGACAAGGGTTTAAGATCTTTGGTTGCCAGTTTAGCAGCTTCCTCAAAGATTTCTACCGTAGCTTTTTTTCCGTTCAGAAATTTTTCTGCCTCCAACCATCTCCAGGGTTTATGCGCCACACCTCCTGAAGCTAAGCGGGCATCTTTTATTCTTTTCCCGTCCAGATCCAGTGCTGCTGCAACCGAAACCAATGCAAAAGCGTATGAAGTCCTGTCTCTTACTTTTACATAAGCAGAATGTTTTCCGAAAGCATTATCAGGAATTTCTATATTGGTTATTATCGCATCCTGTGGTAAAGTATTATCTAGCCAGGGCGTATTTTCCGGCAGTTTATGAAAGTCTTTAAATGGTATTTTAATTTCTTTCTGATCTTTTGTCTGAGCGGTAACAGTTGCATCCAATGCAGCCAGAGCCACACAAAAATCTGAAGGATGAACCGCAACACACTGATTACTATATCCAGCAACGGCACTCATTCGGTTTGCACCATCAATGGCACTGCAACCGCTGTTGGGTTTTCTTTTGTTGCAGGGTGTTGTAATATCATAAAAATAAGGACATCTGGTTCGCTGCAACAGATTTCCCGCCGAACTTGCCATATTTCTGATCTGTGGTGAAGCACCCGCCAAAATAGCTTTTGAAATGAGAGGAAATTTTTCCGTCACTTCTTTGTTGTTTGCTACTTTACTGTTACTTGCCATTGCACCAATCTGCAATTTGTTATTCTGATGATTTACCGCATCGGATAATGCCGTGGTAACATCAATCAGTTTTTCTGGCTGGGCAATGTTTTTCTTCATCAGATCTACCAGATTCGTTCCGCCTGCAATATACTGACTGACTTCTGATTTCATGGCAGAAGCTTCAGCAGCAGATTTTACTTTTTCAAAATTAAATGGTCTCATTGGGCTGCAACTTTTTGGATGGACTGAACAATACCGTTATACGCTCCGCAACGGCAAAGATTACCGCTCATATATTCTTTAATTTCTTCTACAGAACCTGTATGACCTTCATTAACGCAGGCAACAGCAGACATAATCTGTCCCGGCGTGCAATATCCGCACTGGAAACCGTCACATTCTATAAATGCCTTCTGCATCGGATGAAGCTCATCTCCGTTTGCCAGACCTTCGATGGTTGTGATCTCTTTTCCCTGAGCCATTGCCGCCAAAGTAAGGCAACTCAGGGCTCTTTCCCCATTGATATGGATGGTACAGGCGCCACATTGTCCGTGATCGCAGCCTTTTTTAGATCCGGTAAGATTAAGCTGTTCCCTGAAAAGGTCTAAAAGTGTGGTTCGGGTATCCACATAAAGGGTATGACTTTTTTTATTGATGGAAAGCGTAAGTCTGGATACGTTTTTCTTGGGAACAAGATACTGTTTCACATCCTGATAAAATGCTTTTACCGAAGACGGAATAGCCATAAAACCAGCCAGTAATCCTGAAACTTTGAGGAAGCTCCTCCTGCTGTATTGTCCTTTTAATTCCATAAGTTATTTTTTAATCAATATAATTGTATACGGATAGGTTTTAACAAATATCATCAAATAAAATCACAATTTGATGATACACATTACAGTTTTATATACCAATATTACAGTTTTGGTTGAGGCTGCGAAAAAAACAGATAATATTTATGTAAATTTGAATATATAATAACTTTTTAATGATTTTATCTCAACAAAAATCATACATAAGTTGAAAAAACAATGAGTAATCCATAAAAATGTTTTCGGATGAAAGAGATCAATGATATTGTAAAAGCATATAAAAAGGCGCATTTAAATGGGTTAAGGGCTGCTTTGGCAACGGTGGTAAAGGTAGAAGGTTCTTCATACAGGCAGGCAGGGGCGAGAATGTTGGTTACAGAAGACGGACAGCTTACAGGCGCCATCAGTGGAGGATGTTTAGAAGGTGATGCTTTGAGAAAAGCGCTGCTTGCCATTCATCAGAAAAACAATAAGCTCATTACATATGATACCAGTAATCCGGATGATCTGGAATTTGGCGTTCAGCTAGGATGTAACGGAATCGTGCATATTCTTTTTGAATATATTGATGAAAATTCTCCTCAAAATCCAATCTCCCTTTTAGAGAAAACAACGGAAAAAAGAGATGAATCTGTTATTATCACCATATTTTCATTGGAAAAAAGAAATAAACAGACCGGAACTGTCGGATTGATAAAAAAGGAAAATACAATAATATCGGACTCAGATTGTATTTCAGAAAGCGAAGTGAATCGTTTTTCTTCAGAAGTTTTAGAAAAAAAGCAAAATATCCTCACTCAGATTTCGTCAAATGAAATTCTGCTGCAATATGTTCCGCCAAAGACCACGCTGATTATTGCAGGAGCCGGAAACGATGTTAAACCTTTGGTAGAAACGGCTTCCATTTTAGGCTGGAAAACAGTAATTGCAGACGGAAGAGCAACACACGCTCTGAAAAAGAGATTTCCTATTGCGGATGAAGTATTGCTCGCAACGCCTGAAGAAATCATAAAAACCATAGAAGTTGATGAAGCAACGGTTTTCGTGATGATGACTCATAATTATAATTATGATCTCGCTTTGCTGAAACTCATTATCCATCAACCTGTACAATATATAGGATTACTGGGTCCTAAAACCAGATTCAACAGAATGTTGGATGATCTTAAAAATTCAGGAATTACAGTCGGCGAAAAAGAATTAAATAAACTTTTTGGTCCGGTTGGAATAGATATTGGTGCAGAGACTTCGGAAGAAATTGCCATTTCCGTAATTGCAGAGATCAAAGCGGTCTTAAGCGGAAAAAAAGGTTCCTCATTAAGGGATAAACCAGAAAAAATGCATACTGATATTCTCAGTATATAAGGAAATTATGATAACAGATCAATTCGGAAGAACCCATAATTATCTTCGGATATCTTTAACGGACAATTGCAACCTGCGCTGCTTTTACTGTATGCCGGAAGAAAATTATGATTTCACACCGCATGCTAAACTGATGCAGGCGGATGAAATTGATACCATCGCAAAAATATTCATCGAGCACGGCGTTACTAAAATCAGACTTACCGGAGGTGAGCCGTTCGTGAGAAAAGATGCTTCAAAGATCATCAGAAATCTGGGAAAACTTCCTGTACAATTGACGTGTACTACCAACGGAATTCGAATTGATGATATGCTTCCCGAAATTATTCAGTCGGATTTTCAGAGCATCAACATCAGCCTTGATACCTTACAGAAGGAAAAATTCCTGAAAATTACCCGCCGCGATTATTTTGACCGCGTCCTCAGAAATATTAATCTTTTACTGCAGCATAACATCAAAACCAAGATCAATGTTGTTGCCATGAAAGATATTAATGATAATGAAATTTCAGATTTTATCGCTTTTACAAAAGATCATCCTGTAGAAGTGCGGTTTATCGAGTTTATGCCTTTCAGCGGAAACAGATGGAGCAGCAATCAGGTCATGACACAAAAAGACATTCTGAATATCATCAGGGAAAAATATGATTTCAATCCGCTTCCGGTAGGTTTTCATGACACGGCAAAGCCATACAGCATTGATGGGCACAAAGGAAGCTTTTCGATTATAAGCACAATGAGCGAACCGTTTTGCAGCGGCTGCAACAGAATCCGGCTTACCGCAGACGGAAAATTAAAGAACTGTCTGTTTTCAAAAAAAGAAACCGATCTTCTTACGCCTTTACGAAATGGTGAAGATATTTTACCGATTATAGAATCTGCGATCTGGTCTAAAGCAAAAAAGCAGGGCGGACAATTGAATGAACAATTTGAAAAAATAAACACATCAATCATTCAGAACCGGAGTATGATCAATATTGGCGGATAATGAAAAATACAGGAATTATATTATTGGCAGCCGGAAATTCTTCGAGAATGGGATCTCCGAAACAGCTTTTGGTGTATCAGGGAAAAACATTTTTAGAAAGAATAACTGATACTGTTTTAGAAGTATTTGATCCGAATCAAATCGTTTTGGTTCTCGGAGCCCGCCATCATGAAATATCTTCTGTCATTAAAAATAAAAATATACACATCGTTATCAATGAAAACTGGGAATCAGGAATGGCTTCCTCCATACAATCAGGAATGAAAACACTGTCCGGTCTGTTTCCGGAAATGGAAAGATGTTTCATTTCGGTATGCGATCAGCCTTATCTTACCAGCAATTTATTTTCAAAAATGTTTCAGTTGCAGAAAACTTCAGGAAAGGAAATTGTTGTCACAAAATATGCCGATACATTGGGCGTTCCTGCTTTATTTTCTAAAAAATATTTTAAACCATTAATAGAACTTACCGGTGAACAGGGCGCCAAAAAGATCATTCATCAGAATATGAACGATGTGGAATCTTTTGAGTTTGAAAAAGGCGCTGTTGATATTGATACTCCGTCAGATTATAATCATTTAAAAACCCAACCATGATAAGCGTAGAAGATGCAAAAAAAATAATCGAACAAAATATTCCGGAAAGAAAAACCCAGATTCTTCCTTTGAAAGAAGCATTCGGACATACAACCGCAGAAGATATTTATTCAAAATATGATATCCCGAATTTTTCACAATCCTCAATGGACGGCTACGCGATCCGTTTTGAAGATAAAGATCTAAAGCTGAAAATTTCAGGCGAAATGCAGGCGGGATCTACAGAGCAGTTTCATCTCGAAAAAGGGAATGCCTGCCGTATTTTTACGGGAGCTCCCCTTCCCATCGGTGCAGATACCATCGTTATGCAGGAAAAAGCTTTAATAGAAAACGGATATCTCACGGTTCATGATAACGACCTCGAAAAAGGGCTGCACGTACGAAATGCCGGAAGCGATGCGAAAAAAGACAGTGTGGCAATACGTTCAGGAAGTTATCTTTCGGCTGCTGCCATCGGATATCTCGCCGGAATCGGATGTACGGAAATCAACGTTTTTGCTCCTCCATCGGTTTCGTTAATTCTTACGGGCAACGAACTTGTACAACCGGGAGAAAATTTAGCTTTTGGTCAGGTTTACGAATCCAATTCCTATCAATTGGAAAGTGTTTTAAAACAATGTGGAATTACTACTGTTAAAAGCTTTTGGGTGAAAGATGATCCTTCTGAGGTTGAAAAAACGCTGGATCTCGCCATTTCCAAAACAGATATTGTGATTTTGGTGGGCGGCGTAAGTGTCGGCGATTACGATTTTGTAATTGATGCCACAAAACAATGCGGCGTTGAACAGAAATTTCATAAAATCCGGCAGAAACCCGGAAAGCCTTTCTATTTCGGAACGAAGGGAGAAAAACTTGTTTTCGGGTTACCCGGAAATCCGTCATCGGCATTAACCTGTTTTTATTTATATATTGCGCCATTACTTTCAGAAATGATGAAACGTCCGGCGATTACGGAGAAAACGAATGCAACTTCAACTTCTTCGTATGGAAAAAAAACCGGTCTTACCCATTTTCTGAAAGCAACCTATGAAAACGGAAAAGTAACGCCGCTTCATGCGCAGGAATCGTATCGTCTCCAGTCTTTTGCAGAAGCTAATTGTCTGATGATTTTACCTGAAGATTCGGAAGGCTGTAAAAAAGATGAAGAGGTTGAAATTATACTATTAAAATAAACATCAAATAATGAATGTAGAATTTTTTTATCTGATTTTATTTGTCATCGCAGCTTTATATGCAGCAGTCGGACACGGTGGCGCAAGCGGTTATCTGGCGTTAATGGCTTTGTACGGGATAGCTCCCAAAGAAATGAAACCTACCGCTTTGGTGCTTAATCTGTTCGTCTCGCTTACTTCTTTTATACAATATTATCGGGGAGGACATTTTAAACTCAGGATCTTTATTCCGATTGCTTTGGCGTCTATTCCTCTGGCTTTCGTGGGTGGAATGATTCATATTGAAGATACGCTCTATAAACGTATTTTAGGAATTTTATTGCTATTTCCTGTTTTCCGTTTTTTCTTTTTTAAAAGTCCGGATGACAGTGAGCTGAAAGATCCCCAAATCTATTTATCCTTACTTTTCGGAGGAGTTATTGGTTTATTGTCCGGAATGATCGGCATTGGCGGCGGAATTTTATTATCTCCGGTGCTGATTTTACTGAAATGGACCAACCAGAAACAGACCGCCGCGATCAGCGCTGCTTTTATTTTTGTTAATTCCGTGGCGGGTTTAGGAGGAATGTTCACCAAAGAGATCGCCTTTACCAGCGATATGTGGATGTACATCATCTGTGCATTTGCAGGAGGATTGCTTGGTGCCTATCTAGCTTCAAAAAAACTGAACCAAAACGGTCTGAAATATGTACTTGCTGTTGTACTTTTGATGGCTTCCTACAAATTAATATCAAGCACTATTTAAATAACTGAAGATAATTCAATCCAGCTAAAAAAAGTAAATGAATGAGTACTGTAAAAATAATAAGCTTCGGCAGACTGAAAGAGATTTTAGGTCCGGATTTTGAAGCGGAAGCGGAAAATACCGATGATCTGATCAATAAGCTGAATGAAAAATTTCCCCAGTTGAAGGATCTAAAACTGAGAATTGCAGTGAATCAGAAGATTATTTCAGAGAATACAGCTTTACAAAATAACGATGTGGCAGCTTTAATGCCGCCTTATTCAGGAGGATAAATTATGTTGAATTCAGAACGCTACGACAGACAGATTAAATTACAGGGTTTCGGCATCGAAGCTCAGGATAAACTTGCTTCAGCGAAAGTTTTGGTGATTGGAGCAGGAGGTTTGGGTTGTCCTGTTCTCCAATATCTCACCGCAGCCGGAGTCGGCAATATCGGTATTGTAGATGATGACCGTGTTTCGCTGAGCAATCTGCACCGGCAGATTCTTTACAATTCTGATGACATTGGAAAACTTAAAACCGAAGCTGCTTTAGAAAGGCTGAATGCGATGAATCCCGAAGTACAGTTCAGGATTGTTTCCGAGCGGATTATTCCCCAAAATGCAGTAAATATTGTTTCTGAATATGATATCATAATAGACTGTACCGACAATTTCGCAACACGTTACTTGCTTGATGATGTATGCCGGATTTTAGAAAAACCTCTTATTTTCGGGGCAATTTATCAGTACGAAGGTCAGGTTGCGGTTTTTAATGTCAGAAATAAAGAAGGTTTTACAACCCATTACCGAAATCTTTTTCCTGAACCTCCAAATCCGGGAGAAGTTCCTGACTGTAACGAGGCGGGAGTTTTGGGCGTTTTACCCGGAATTATCGGAACTTTGCAGGCTACGGAAGCTATTAAATTAATGACAGGAATCGGGGAAACTCTGATCAATCAATTAATGACGATAGATATTCTGAGTTATCAGACTGCTGTTTTTGAAATTCCTTCGTTAAATTTGACGGATAAAAATATTCCTTACAGCATTGAAGAATTTGAGAACATGAACTATCAGCTTCACTGCGGAATCGAATTTGCCGGAATTAATAATATTTCTCCTTCAGGATTTAAAGAAGCCGCAAAAGTTCCCGACACAATTGTTATTGATGTTCGGGAACCAGAAGAACAACCAAAACTGGATGTTCCGTATATTTCGATTCCATTATCTCAGCTAAAGGAAAATGTAAGCCAGATCAATAACACAAATGTCATTGTTGTCTGTCAATCTGGTAAGAGAAGTCTGTCCGGAGCGAAAATTTTACAGGAAATTTTAGAACCGGTATACAGCATCAGTCATCTGGAAGGCGGAATTAATCATTTAAATAAAGAAACTCATGAGTAAGATTAAAAATATATTTCAGAACAGTCCTGTTTCACCTTTATTCATTGCGGAAAGCATTACCAAACATTCCGCAAAAACGGAAATTGGAGCGCATCAAATTTTTCTGGGACAGATCCGCGCAGATGAAATTGACGGTAAAACGGTAAAAGCGATAGAATATACAGCTTACGAAGATTTAGCCCTCTCTCAGATGGCAGCGATACGGGAAGAAATTTTTGCAAAATACAATCTTACCTGCATGCATATTTATCACAGTTTAGGCATTGTGAATGCAGGAGAAATATGCCTTTTTGTGTTTACCTCATCAAAACACCGCAAAGAAGCAACTTTAGCCTGTAACGAAGTGGTGGAACGTATAAAAAACGAACTCCCGATCTGGGGCAGAGAAATTTTTGAGGATGAAACGCATCAATGGAAAACAAACCAATAAACCATGGTAGATATTACTTTTAAAACCTTTACGTTGCGAAAAGCAATTGCAGCGGCAACGATAAAAACTTCAGCAATTTCAACGGTAGAAGCCGTGAAAAACGGAACGGTTCCAAAAGGCAACGTTCTTGAATTTGCAAGAGCTTCCGCTTTACTGGCGATAAAAAAGACCAGCGATGTTATTCCGGATTGTCATCCTTTGCCCGTGGAATTTGCTTCGATTAATTATGAAATGATTGGTTTGGATATTAACATCACTGTTGAAGTTCATACCATTTATAAGACCGGTGTTGAAGTTGAAGCCATGCATGGAGCTTCTGTAGCTGCTTTGGTTATTTACGATATGCTGAAACCGATTGATAAAAATGTAGAGATTGCCAATATCCGGCTTTTGGAAAAGCAGGGCGGAAAAAGCAGTCAGAAAAATATTGAAACGGAAAACCTTACTGCCGCAGTAGTTGTCTGCAGTGACTCTGTTTCTCAGGGACTTAAAGATGATACTTCCGGAAAACTTTTGGTGGAATCTCTTAACCATCACGGAATCAGTAATGTTGATTATTCAGTGGTTCCTGATGATGTTTCTGCCATTCAGGAAAAAATAGAATTCTTTAAAAATAGAGGCTGTCATCTTCTTGTTTTTACAGGCGGAACGGGTCTTTCGGATCGTGATGTAACACCGGAAGCGGTTTTACCATTCATTACCAAAGAAATTCCGGGAATTATGGAAACCGCAAGAAACTACGGACAGGATCGTGTGAAAACGTCCATGCTTTCCAGAGGAATTGCCGGATTTTCTGATGATATGCTGATTTTAACGTTTCCGGGATCTTCCGGTGCGGTAAAAGAATATGTTCAGGCACTGTTTCCGCAGGTTTTACATGTATTTTCTGTGAAAAAAGGAGACGGACATTCATGATGTTGAGTTTCATTTCTATGTAGCTAAAAGTAAATAGTTAAAAAACTCCATGGAGTTTTATCTGTGTAGACACCATATTCGGAAGATGTTTAGCGTTCCGTAGGAACGCTATCTTTAGGATATTTATCGTATTATAGATATCAATCCTACGGATTGATTCATGGATGTATTCTTATTTCTACACAGATTCTGCTCCTAAAGGAGCAAAATTCTTTTACTTTAAACAATCTTATGTAAAAGTTACAAATGAAATTTAATTCTAAATTAAGTTCAATATTAAAAAGATTAAAAATTAATTGATAGTCAAAATGTTGTATTTTATCAATTATGTTAGACCTCAACTCGATGTAAGATTCCAAATTAAAATTAACCATCCGAAATCAAGTATGAGTTTTGGCTAAAGCCAATTTTCCTTCTTACTCATTAAAATGGGCTAAAGCCCATTCCTATTGATATTTGCGTTGTTCTTTCAAGCTCATGCTAATTATCTATTTCTCAGGAGAAGAACTGTTTTCTCTATTTTTTCCACAGCGGTTTCAATCCCCGAAAGAGTGGTATATTTTCCTATGCTGAATCGTATTGAAGCCAGTGCATCCCGATCACTCATTCCCATTGCCTGAAGCACGTGAGAAGGTTTTGTGGTAACGGCATTACAGGCAGAACCGCTGGAAACGCAGATATTTCCTAAGGAAAGAATAAGATCTTCAGAATAAATACCTTCAAAACAGATATTGGTGGTATTGAAGATCATTGCGGAATGATCTCCATTGATGCTTGTCTGAGGAATTTTAAGCAGCTCATTTTCAAGATGATCTCTTAGCGCTTTAATTTTTTGCGCATCCTGTTCCATTTCCAAAAGTGCGATCTCGGCTGCTTTTCCCAATCCGATAATTCCCGGAACATTTAAAGTACCGCTTCTTAGGTTATTCTGTTGTCCTCCCCCCTGAATTTGCGGCTGTACTTTATTTTTAATCGCGGAAGCAATATAAAGCGCGCCTATTCCTTTGGGTCCGTAAAATTTATGGGCTGAAAAAGCCATCAGATCAATATTCAATTCCTTTACGTTCACAGGTATTTTTCCAACAGCTTGTGTCGCATCACAGAAAACACAGCAGCCTTTTCGGTGCGCCGTTTCTGCGATTTCCTTTATGGGATGGATGACTCCTGTCTCGTTATTCACCAACATGATACAGACCATCAACGTTTTTTCAGTGATCAATGATTCCAGCTTAGCAAGATTGATATTTCCCAAGTAATCTACATTGAGATAATCGACCTGAAATCCATCTTTTTCGAGTTGCGCACAGGTATCTAAAACGGCCTTATGCTCTGTGGTTACTGTGATAATATGGTTTTTATCGGTATCTGTTTTAAATCCTTTTAACGCAAGATTTATAGATTCTGTAGCCCCTGATGTAAAAATAATTTCTTTAGAATCGGCACCGATAAGTTCTGCAACATCTTCTGCTGCATTTTCAACGGCTTCTCTTACGGTAAGCCCGAAAATATGGGAACTTCCTGAATTTGCATAGAAGTCATTGAAGTAAGGCAACATAGCATCCACTACCCTTTTATCAACCGGAGTTGTTGCATTGTAATCTAAATAAACGAAATCATTACCCATCATACCATTTTAAATTCAGTATAAAAATAGCGATCTTTTTCAGGTTAATTTTAAATTTAATCCATAAGTTTGTGTATCGCCGAATATTTGTAGGGTTTAAAGCAATCTTTTTGCCGAAAAACATTCAGTATATTTGCAGTATGCTTTCCAAGAATGATTTTCCAAAATTAAACGGACTTGTCCTTGCCGGAGGAAAAAGTCTGAGGATGGGAAATCCTAAAGACAAAATCAACTGGCATGGCAAAGAACAGCGGTATCATGCGGCAGATCTTTTAGCTCCATTCTGTGATGAAGTATTTATTTCCTGCAGACAGGATCAGCTTGAAAATTTTAACACAGATTATAAAGCGCTTCCCGATACTTTTTTAAATATGGGACCTTTCGGCGGGCTGCTTTCGGCGTTTCATTTTCAGCAAGATAAAGCATGGCTGGTTATTGCCTGTGATTTACCTCTTTTAGACAAAAATTCGATAGATTTCCTCATACAATCCAGAGATCCTGAAAAAATGACAACAGCTTATGAAAGTCCTTCTGACGGATTACCGGAGCCGTTAATTGCCATCTGGGAACCCAAAAGCTATCCTTTGCTTCTTCAGTTGCTTTCAACAGGAAACTCTTCATTAAGAAAGGCTTTGATTAACAGTGATGTAAAAATACTGAAAGCTGAAAATCCGGATTTTTTAATGAATGTAAATACGCCCGAAGATTTGGAAAAAGCAAAAAAAATTTTGGGAATTTAGTTTCATATCCAATTATTTTTACTCCAAACTTGTTCCGGATGCGGCAATAATATGCTCGTCGATCTTTTTAAAAATATGCGGATCGTGTTTTCGGATTTTGATTCGGACATATTTGGAAGCGGGCATATTGGCGCCATTCACTACATTATTGATAGATACCAACACATTGGTTTCCGGGAAATAAGTCATGGTGCTTTTCTGAGGAATAGGATATTTTACCAAAATAAAAAGCGGTGCTATTCTCTCTTTGCCGTCATCATAATTGAAAAGATCTACGTGGTCTCCTTCTTTCAGACCAGCTTTTTCAATGTCTTTTTCGTTCATCATCACCACTCTCCTTTCATTGAAAATTCCACGGTAGCGGTCATCTAAACCATACACCACTGTATTGAACTGGTCGTGTGTTCTGGTGGTTCCCATCAGATATTCATCATCGGCAAGCGAATTATCGGGTACGGATGTTATATTGAAGGCTGCTTTTCCCGGATGGAATTCACTGTTGAAAACTCCGTCTCTCGCTGAATTCGGAAGATAAAAACCGGCTTTCTGCACTACTCTTTCGTTATAATTTTCAAATCCCGGAATACATTGCTCCACATCATCACGAATGGCATCATAACTGTTGATGAATTTATCCCAATCCACTACGGAACGCTCTCCTAAAACCGCTTTTGCCATTCTGCAGGCAACGTGGGTCTCATTGATCAGATGTTCTGAAATCGGGTCCAGAATTCCTTTGGAAGCCTGTATCACGCCCATTGAATTTTCGGTACTTATATGTTGAATTTCTCCGTTTACAATATCTTTTTCACTTCTGGAAATCACCGGTAAGATCAGCGCTTCTTTACCATGAATCAGGTGATTTCTGTTCAGTTTTACAGAAACCATTACCGACATTTCGAGATTGCGCATTGCTTCTGCTGTAAAACTGGTATCGGGTGCTGCGGAAAGAAAATTTCCTCCCATACAGAACATGAATTTCACTTTGCCTTCATGCATCGCCTTCAGCGATTTTACCACATCATAACCTCCTTTTCTGGGTACTTTAAAACCATAATATTCCTCTAGTCTGTCTAGTTGTTCTTTGGTGGGATGATGGTTGATAAGCAATGTTCTGTTTCCCTGCACATTACTGTGACCGCGTACAGGACAAGCTCCACCGCCTTGAATTCCAATGCTTCCTTTCATTAGTAAAAGGTTCACGATATTGTAGATCATTTCCACACCGTTGTGCTGCTGCGTAATTCCCATTCCCCAACAAATAATCATGCGTTTTTTTGAAGCGATCATTTGCGCTGCTTCTTTCAGACTTTCAACAGAAATTCCGCATTGTTCAGATAAAAAATTGAGGTCATATCGTTTTAATTCTTCAGCCAGTGCTTCAAAACCTGCTGTTTTTTTTGCTATAAAATCCTGATCCAATACTTTTCCGGGATTTTTTGCTTCTTCTTCCAGTACAAGGATCTGAAGGGCTTTTAAGAGCGCCATATCTCCATTGATCTTGACAGGAAGATACAGATCTGACAATTCAAAAGGCTTATTGAGTAAGGCATGAACGTTCTGAGGATCTTTAAATCCTTTCAATCCTGCTTCCGGAAGCGGATTGATGCCTATAATTTTTGCCCCGTTTTTCTTTCCTTTTGTAAGGGCAGAAAGCATTCTCGGTGAATTGGTTCCCGGATTCTGTCCGATAATTATGATGAGATCGGTATCATAAAAGTCTTCCAGTTTTACGGTTCCTTTTCCGATACCAATGCTTCTGGAAAGTGCATATCCTGAAGTTTCATGGCACATATTGGAACAATCGGGGAAGTTGTTGGTTCCGAATTCACGGGCAAACAACTGATATACCCAGGTTGCTTCATTGCTGGTTCTTCCTGATGTATAAAATATGGCTTCATCGGGAGAATCCAGAGCATTTAATTTTTCGGAAATTTTTGCAAAAGCATCGTCCCAGCTTATCGGCTGATAATGGGTTGCTCCTTCCGGAAGATACATCGGTTCTGCAATTCTTCCCAATTGGCTGATTTCAAAATCCGTCATTTTGGCTAAATCGTATACGGAATTCTCTTTAAAAAATTCGGCTCCGATTTTTTTTGAAGTGGCTTCTTCCGCCAAAGCTTTTGCTCCGTTTTCGCAGTATTCTCCCAGTTTGGAACGTTCGTCATCCGGATCGGGCCATGCGCAGCTTGGACAGTCGAATCCGTCAAACTGATTCATGCTGAAAAGTGCTCTTCCGCCACGAAGGACTGAGGCATTGAGAACCAGCTGTTCTAAAGAATGGATCACTGCGGGAGCTCCTGCTGCCCAATTTTTCGGGGGCTTTACCTTTAGATTTCCCAGTGTATAAGGAGATTCCGCTGAAGGAAATCTGCTGTTTTCTTCTTTTTTATTGAATTCATTTTTACTTTCCATGACTTCTACATTTAAAAAATGAAAGAATTAACATTTTATATTCGGATTGGGATAATTGTCGCTTTGATCTTCCAATGTATTATCGATGCAGACAAAATCTTTTTCTACTAAAATTTTCACCGAACCGGATTGTCCGTCAAATCCTACCCTGTCGGTGGAAATCCATTCAGCGATCATGGTTTCAGGCATTTTTAAAACCATGGTATTATCGATGAAAGCCGATGAGAGTTCTGCGTCTTCTGTTTTTTCAATAGAATAGATAAAAGGACGGTCTATAAATTGTGTAGTACTTGAAATTTTTCCGTTTTTTCCGAGTTCTGCTACTTCAGACTGAGTGAGGCGGAATCTTACGGAGTTGTCTTTTATTCTTATTTTCATAATAGATTTTCAATTTTAAAATGGCTTGCGGAATGGTAGATATTAAACCGGTTGTTCCGCAAAAAGCCTAATAAAGTAATATCAAATTCTTTTGCAAGGTCTATTGCCAGACTTGAAGGTGCTCCTATTGCGGCAACAGTTTGAATTCCTGCCATTGCGGCTTTCTGAATAAGTTCAAAGCTGGCTCTTCCGCTCAGAACCAAAATTTTATTGTCCAGTGGAAGAAGATTGGCAGACAGCGCATATCCTATAAGCTTATCTAAAGCGTTATGTCTTCCCACATCTTCACGTATGACAAGAAGGTTTCCTTGTAAATCAAATAAACCTGAAGCGTGTATGCCTCCCGTTGCACTGAAATTATTCTGGAAAGACTGTAATTTTTCGGATAATTGATAGATCGTATCCAGAGAGACTTCTGTGTTTTGTCTTTTTTGATCTTTAAAAATGCTCACTGTTTTTATAGATTCTATGGATCCTTTTCCACAAACTCCGCAACTGGAAGTTGTATAGAAGTTTCTTTCAGTTTTAATAAGGTCTGGAATAAAACCTTCATTTAATTCTACAATAACAATATTTTCCCTGTTTCTGGAACATTCTTCCTTTGGAGAATAAATGGCTTTAACCTGTTTATTACCGGTTATAATTCCTTCTGTAAATAAAAACCCAACCGCCAGTTCTTCATCGTTTCCGGGGGTTCTCATGGTAACAGATATATTTTTAGATTTTTTTTTATCTGCTGAATAATAGGAAACTCTTATTTCTAACGGTTCTTCTACAGAGACATCATCTGTGTAATGAAAACTGATGTTGTCCTTAACTTTAACGATTTCTATCTGCTTTACCGATTTATCTGATAACAGATGGGCTTTCATAATATAATGGTAATTGGTAAATAAAGGTACAAATTTTATTCCTGAAATAACCTGCAGACGAAAATTCAATTACTTTTAAAGATTTTGAAAGTAATCTTTTTCTCAGACTGATTCGAAATGATGTAAGCTCATTTCAGTTATTTATTATGAATTTAGATTTATTTTAAGCTTAAGATAATTTACAGATTCTAACTTAAGTTTTTGAAATGTAATACTTCAAACCTCAACATTATATTCTGAATTCAGCAAAATAAAAATGACAACATCTCTATGAATGCTGTCATTGTCTTTATTTTCTGAATTGTTTTCGCGGATATTTTTATTTCCAGTCTCCGTGGAAAGCCAACATCTGTTCTGTTGTAGCCTGAAAATGTCCTTCTGTGAATGAATCCTGCAAACGCATCAGACTTCCTTTCTGTGCAGCAAAGAATACGGTCTTTTTATCAGTTATGATTTTAAAGAGCGATTCATATTTTCCGTCTCTCAGATAAATGTATCCGAATTCTACAGTCGTATAATCTAATTTTTCAAAATCTTCTCCCTGCTCCAATTCGCTTACCGCGGTATTCGCAAGGGTTTCTTTTACTTCATTCATCTGTTCAGCGGAGATTTTTTCTGCCTTTTCCATATTTATTTTTTTAAGTTTGTGTTTAAACTCATTAAAAACTTAACTAAAAACCTGTTTAAACTAATTTTTCATGAAAATACTAAAATTTCTTTTTAAACGAAAAAATAAAACCTCGCATACGCAAGGTTTATTTTATATGTAATTGTAAGAAATTTATGCATGTCCTGTTGCGAGGTACGACATCAGCCAGCCTGCACAGCCGATCGCCAATCTCAAGATTAGTTTTTTAAATATTGCTTTGGACATGGATTTTCCCTGTTCAAGATATTCGTCTGTTCTTTCATTCGCTGTTCCTACTTTTTTTGATAATTTGGTTCCCGCCACCGCACTGAGAGAGAACACGTAAAGAATTGCAGCCCACGCAGCACTTGCGAATCCTATGAACATCAAAATAGTTCCTATAATTCCTAATGTATCCATTGTACTAGTTTTTTGAAAGTTTTTTGAGATACAGTTGATAACTCATGAATGCAAAAGCTGCTGAACCTGCCAAACCTAAAAACCCGATCAAAGCCATTGTTTTCGGATTGATTCCTGAATATTTTCCAGCCTCAATATCCGGAGCAATAATCCACATCGCAAGCGATAAAACAATCACCAGTAAACTTACAGCTCTTACAGCATTTTTTTTCATAAAGGCAATAATAATCATGACAAATGCCAAAACGGTTACTGCAATACCCAGAATTCCGGCTGTATCTACCTTCCATTTCGGGGGTACTTTTTCCAGAATCTCAAGGCTTTCTTTTACCTGAGGATCATCTATTTTTGTAATATCGATTCCCTGTTTTTTCAGATCATCAATCTGTTGCTGGGCTTTATCTGCAATACTGTAGTCATCGCTTCCAATTCTGCTCTCGATATTTTTAAATAGTAAGCCGGAACAAGTACCGCCTACCAAAAATGCAAGAACCATAAATATTAAAGTTAATACTCTCATAAACTGTTTAAATTAAATATGTTATTCGATTTTTTTTAATTATTCAACTACTTCTATACTGGTAATTTTACCGTTTTGCCAATGTGTTGTCGCTGTTCCGCTGCCTCCCAAAATATTTTGAATATGGAAGACATAAGTTTTTCCGTCCTCTGTAAAATAAGAAAGTTCTGCTTTGTTGCTCATGATATTACTTGCCATAATATATCCATCCTGTGTTGCAATGGAATGAACATTTTTTCCTTCTTCAACATAAGGCGCAAAACCTTCCAGAAGACCAATAGGTTTTTCTGTGGTGTAAGCATCTATAATTCCGTATACTGCGTCAGGAATAGAAGATTTATCTTTAGTTACAGCCGGGTTTATCACAGTATACTCTGTATCAGCAGGGGTATTGATTACGATTTTATCAATTACTGTATTTTCATCTACAAGAAAATAGGCATCTTCAAATCCTGTATCTATATCATGACCGAAATACATAAGATCATCGGCTGCTTTAATCTCTTTATCTTTGCTGAATACTTTCAGGAAAATCATTTCATCCTTCGGATTTTTAATCTCCAGATAAATATATTTTTTTCCTTTTGGGGCAATTTTAATCATTTTCTCCTTCTCAGAGCGCAAAACTTTCATTTCTTCAAACTTCAGAATGGTAATGGGATTGTTTTCTATTTTAAATTCTTTGCCTATTTCTATTTTTACAGGTTCCTGTCCGCAGGAATTTAAAAGTAATGCAGCCGAAAGAATCGGAATCAAAAAAAATGATCTTTTTTTCATGGTTTATTTAGTTAAATTATAAAATTATTCTTCTTTTTTTGAATATTTTATTTTTTTTAAAATTCAAAATGCAATAATAAACGAAAGCAAAATAGCAATTCCGACAAATGAACATTTGTAAGGATTACCGGTAAATTCGTAAGGTTTACGAGCAAATCTGTGCTCAGTTCTATACATGAAGATGATCCAGCAGTGCCAGAAATTCCTCTTTCTTTCTCACAGAAAGTGGTATGGCTGCGTTATTTTTCATCATTACCGTATTACCGCCATCCGATTTTACATAATGATCAAAATAAGACATATTAATAAGATGTGACTGATGGGTTCTGAAGAAATTAAAAGGAGTTAAAATATTTTCATATTCTTTTAAATTGGTAGAAACAACTAATTTCGGTGCGTTGATAAAATGAAACGTGGTATAATTCTTCTCGGACTGACAATTGACAATATCCTGAATATTAACCGAGTAAATTTTATCCGTTGTCTTCAATCTAAGTTTCTGAATATTTTTAGGACGTTCAGGATCAGAAAACAAATAACTGAATTTGATATCGAAAAGTTCTTTCCTTACTGATTCTTCGGCTTTTTTTACTGCTTCTATCAAATCCTCTGTTTTCAATGGCTTCAAGAGATAATCAACTGCTGAAAAACGGAATGCTTTTACGGCAGAATTCTCACAGTCTGTTATAAATATTAGTTTAAATGTATTCGGACTTAATTTTTCGAGCAGATCAAAACTGCTTCCGTCAGAAAAAAGGGTATCCAGAAAAACGATATCGGGAGAAAACTGCTCTATAACTTTTATACCGGATTCTACAGAATGCGCCTCTCCTACTAAAGTAAGATTCGGGCAGTTATTTTTTATCAGAGTACAGTGTTTTTTCCTGACTTCAAGATTATCATCAATGACGATGACTTTTAGCATGATTATTAATTTTCACAAATATAGAATATTTCCAATTTCTCACAATAAAAACTTAAATAATCCGGAAGTGCTTTAAAAGGGCATGTTTATTGTAAAGTATGAAGGACACCAAATAAAAAATTTAAATATGAACAACGAAAAAAATGTAGCCGTACTTAACGATTTACTGAACATTACCAACGACAGAATTGAAGGATTTTCAAAAGTGGAAGACAAAGTATGGGACACTCATTCTGCGTTAAGAAGTGATTATGACCAGATGGTTTCTGAATCGCAAACTATGAAAAATGATCTGATAAGACACATTAATGAACACGGAGGCGAGGCAGATAATACAACAAGTACAGCAGGAGCTTTCCACAGAGCATGGATTGATGTAAAAAACGCTTTTTCAGCAGATAAGGATGAATCTACTCTGGAAAATGTGGTTTTTGGAGAGAAAGCAGCCATCGATGCTTATCAGGATGCTTTGGACAGCGGAGATCTTGCTCCGGAATGTTCAAGACTGGTTTCGGATCAGCTTCATCATCTGAAATCTTCTTATTCAAAATTTGAAAATCTTGAAGCAAGAAATTAATAAAATAAGTTATTACCATCCCACTAAAGAGAGTTTTTCAGCTCTCTTTTTGTGATTATATAAAACAGTTACCCATGAATAATATCGACAGTATTGCCCTTATTGGAGGCGGACCGGCTGCTTTGTTTGTTGTGAAACATCTTATGGCAGAAAAAATTTATCCAAAAGAACTTTACATCTTCGAAAAAAGTGAAAATCTGGGATCCGGAATGCCTTACAGCCATTATGGAGCTAATTTTGAGCACGTTGCCAATGTTTCCGCCAATGAACTTCCGGAATTGCCACAATCTTTTACAGATTTTGTAATGAAAAAAGATTTAAAAGATTATCCTGATTTTGCCAACAAAGCCGGCGAAAGCATCAACGAATATCAAGTGATTCCCAGGCTGCTTTTAGGAAATTATCTCGAAGATCAGTTTCATAACCTTCTAAAAACTGCCGGTAAACATGGTGTTACGATAAAAGTTTTTAAAAACACAAAAGTTGTAGATATTGACAGGAAAAATGATGATTTTTTTACGGTAATTACAGAATCCGGTGATGCTCACAACGTGTCTAAAGTAATTATCTGCACCGGACATCAGTGGTCTTCTGAAGACGAAACCCGCAGCAAAGGATGGTACGATTCTCCTTATCCTCCTTCTAAATTCAATATTGCATCCAATCATTCGGTTGCCATTCGAGGGACATCTCTTACCGCGGTAGATGCAGTGAAAACTCTGGCAAGGCTGAACGGAAAATACGTTGAAGAAAATGGCGGTCTGAAGTATCTTATTAATGAAGAAAACAAAAACTTTTCTATTACTTTATTTTCGAAAAGAGGATTTCTTCCAGCTTTAAGGTTTCATTCGGAAGGAAGTCCGTATTCTGAAGGTTGGATCATGTCTCATGACGAAATCTATGAATATAAACAGAAAAATAATGGTTTTGTGGATCTGGATTATGTATTTAATCTGAATTTTAAAGAACCTCTCAGAAAGAAGAATGAAGGTTTTTATCAGGAAATAAAAGACCTCACGATTGAAGAATTTGTTGAAAAAATGCTTGAATTGAGAGAAAAACTGGATAGTTTCCAGCTTTTTAAAGCCGAATATGCTGAAGCAGAAAAATCGATAGAAAGACATCAGACCATTGCGTGGAAAGAAACTTTGTCTGCATTCAGCTATGCGATTAATTATCCTGCGAAACATTTTTCGGCAGAGGATATGATGAGGCTCAGAAAGACTCTTCTTCCTCTTATTTCCGTTATTATTGCTTCTCTTCCGCAGTCTTCGTACAAAGAACTTATTGCTCTTTATGATGCAGGAATTTTGCATCTGGTGAATGTAAATGAAAACAGCCGTATCGAATCTCATGAGGAAGAAGGAATTATTTATCATTATACGGATGAAACGGGAGCAGAAAAGTCAGATCACTATAAACTGTATATTGATGCCATCGGTCAGCAACCGGTACAATTCAATGATATTCCTTTTGAAGGTCTGAAAAACGGAAGGTTAATCAGTTCGGGCTATATTAAATTTAAAGATCCGGAAAAAGGTAAAAGTGAATTTGAAAGGGACAGCAGCCATATCATGAAAACAGAGCCGGACAATTATTATCTTCGGGTAGACGGATTGAATATCAATGATCATTTTCAGGCACTGGATTATTACGGAAAAGCAACAGAGGATCTTTACATTATGGCTGTTCCGTATATCGCAGGATTAAATCCCGACTATTCCGGACTGGATTTTTGTGATACCGCAGGAAAAAGAATTGTACAGTCTTTAGTATAAATAAAACCATAAATTATGCATTCGTCAAAATTTTGTAAACCGGACGAATGCATTTTTTCTGAATTCTTAAAGATGGATAAGCAATTTAGAATTGTTTTTCTGTTCAGTTTATTATTATCCTGCTTTTTGATAAGGAATGGTAAACCAAAAGGTACTTCCCTCTCCCAGCTTACTTTCAACGCCTATTTTTCCCGAATGTTTTTTAACGATTTCTGAGCAGATGTATAAGCCGAGACCAAGTCCGGAATAGGATTTACTCATGTATTCAACACGATAATACCGGTCAAAAAGATGAGGAATAACAGATTCAGATATTCCGCTTCCAAAATCGCGCACGGAAATTTTAATGTCTTTTTCCAAACGCTCTATCGAAATATGGATTTCTTCTGATTCTTTGGCGTATTTAACGGCGTTGTTCACAAGATTTACCACAACCTGCTCAATTCTGTGTTCATCGGCATATATTTCCAGATTTTCATCACCCTGTACAATAAGTTTGTATTTATTTTCCAGCCTTACATGGCTGCAGCTTTTGCTCAGCATTTCATAAAGATTAAAGTATCCGTATTCCAACATCAGTTGATCCTGTCCCAGTCTGCTCATATTCAACAGGTCGTCAATCAGCATATGCATCTTGCCGATTTCTTTATCCGACTGCTCTATAAGGCGGTTATGAATTTCAGAGAAAGGACGGTCTTTTATCCTGTTCAGCAACTGTATGGAAGCCTTTACAGCAGTTAACGGAGTTTTGAGTTCATGGCTCGCAACGCTTAAAAAATCATCTTTTCGCTGTTCTGCATGTTTTTTTTCTGTGATGTCGGAAGTCATTCCCACCATTCTGTCCGCTACTCCATTTTCATTGTATCTTGGTCTTCCGTGCGCCTGAATCCAGTGGATAGAGCCATCTTTCCATTTTACGGGATATTCAGCTTTATAAATTCCATTGGTTCTGATGGCTTCCTGTACCAGACTTTTTATTTTTGGTCTGTATTCCGGAAGCATTGCTTCAAATAGATCGGTATAATTGAATTCTTCTTCCGGCATAAATCCGAAATTATATTTAAACTGATCGTTACACTGCATTTTTCCGGTAGTAAGATCTACTTCTGTAGAACCCAGCTTGCTTGCATCCAGAGCAATTTCAAGCCTTTTCTTTATTTCAATAAGCGAGTGTCTGGATTGTACCTGTTCGGTTACATCACTTGCCACCACAAGAACAGAAACGCTTTTGTTGTTTTCATCGAAAATCGGCTGATAGGCAAAATTGAGATAAAGTTCTTTAAGTACTCCGTTTTTTTCGATCAGCACCTTGCTTTCCTTGCCAAAATAGGGTTTTCCGTTTTCATGCACTTCCGCAAGAATATCAATAAAAGATTGCCCCATCAGTTCCGGAAGAGCATCCTTCAACGGCATACCGATAATAGAACGGTCTTTATTCCAGAGATTCAATACTTTATCATTCACAATATCCACTTCAAAGTTCTTTCCTTTTAAAGATGCGATCGCAACCGGTGCTTTTTCTACCAGCGTTTTAAATCTTTTTTCATTTTCCGTTAAAGTATAATTAGCTGTTAAAAGTTCTTTTCTTGCCTGTAAAAGATTGCTGTTAACACGGAAAAGTTCTTCATGCTTGGCATTGAGATCTTCGTTTGTAGCAAGATATTCTTCATTAAGCGCAGAAAGATCGTCTATAAGTTTTTGCTCGGATTTAGATTTTTCTTCTACCATTCTTAATGCTTCCTGCCGTTCTGTAACTTCAAAAGCGGTATGAAGAATATACTCGGTTTTTCCGGATGTATCTAAAATTGCTTTGTATTCGAAATCGAAATAGAAGGTTTTAAGAGTTCCGTCTATATTAAGAATCGCAGGATAATCTTTTGCAATGAAGGTTTCTCCCGATCTCCATACATTCTGCAGCATATCAAAAAAAGGCTGTCCTATTAATTCGGGAACTGCATCCAGAATATTTTTTCCAACAACACTTCTGTCTTTTCCCCAGAAATTAATCATGGCTTCATTGGCACTTAATATTTTTATATCGTCACCCTGATATACTGCCGTTGCATTGGGTGAATAGAATAACACAGACAGTAATTTTTCAGGTTCGATATTCTGAGGAGAATTCATAATTCAATTTAATTAATCAAATATAACCATTAAAGACTATTAAAAATCCTGAATGTGAAGTTTTATGAATTTAATAATCGCTTTTAATCGGACCTGCTCATAAAATCGAAGCTAAAAACAATCTGATGCTGCTTATATTTTATCTTGATGTGAGTGAATACATCAACAGGAATGGAGCATTAGCGAAAATTCATGCCGATTTTCTACTAAATCACTCTGATTATCTTACATTTAGAAGAATTACGGATTGAAAACAGATATGCTTCCATACAAAAAGCGGCTGCAAAAATTTTGCAGCCTGCTTCCTAACCAAATAATATGAAGATCTATTTACTTTTCTGAAGTATCAGGTTTTATTAGAAATACACAACTTCCGGCTACTACAAACAGTACTCCTGCGAGAATAATTGCCGAGGAAGGATTATTTCCTAAAAAGTTATTGAATACAAAACCAAAGGATAATGTCTGTATGAGCATCGGAATTACAATCATCATATTAATCACCCCCATATAAATTCCTCTTTTGCTGTGCGGAATGGATGGTGAAACCATAGAATACGGCAGTCCCATCATCGAAGCCCACCCGATTCCCAATGCAACCATCGGAAGTAAGATAAAGTATTCATTTTTAATAAAAGGTAAGGTCATAATGCCTAAACCTGTAAGGAACAAACAAAATATATAGGTGTTTTTAGAACCGAATTTTTTAGCAAAAGGTACAAGAAGCAAAGCAGAAAGCATCGTCACGATATTGTAAGAACCGTTCATTAATCCGGTCTGTCCTACTGCAACCTCAACCTGATGCAGAATTCCTTTTGCCCAGCTTAAGTCGGAGGATACAACAGAAATTCCTTTTTTAGCACTTTCTATCAATGCATTGGCTTTAGTTTCATCAGCCTCAGAGATTCCGTACAGCGAAGACTTCAGCATCGGCGTGATGAACTGCCAATAGACAAAAAGTGCGTACCACTGGAAAAGATAAACCAGTGCGAGTTGCCAGAGAACTTTCGGCATTTCTTTTATTGCGACAATAATTTCTATAAAAGGTGTGAAAAATGTACTTTTTTCTTTTGCGATTCTTAATTCTTCAATTTCTTCTTCCGTTGGCGGGATTTCGGGTGTTTTATACACAGACCACGCCACAGATGCGATTGAACAGAATGAACCCAGAAAGAAGGAATAATAAACCCATACAGGAATTCCTCCGCTTGCAGAATTTCCGCCTAAATATTTTTGAAAAACAAATAAGGAAAGATTGGCAAGTGTAATCCCCGCTCCCACAAAAAGACTCTGCATCTGGAAACCGAAGGTCTGCTGATCTTCCGGAAGTTTGTCTCCGATAAAAGCGCGGTAAGGTTCCATTGCGGTATTGTTTGCGGCATCCAGAATCCATAAAAGTCCAGCTGCCATCCAGATGGTGGAACTGAAAGGAAATAAAAACAAGGCTATACTGCAGAATAATGCTCCCAACAAAAAGAACGGTTTTCTGCGCCCCCATTTCGGACTCCATGTTTTGTCGCTGATGGCTCCGATCAACGGCTGGATCAACAATCCGGTAATGGGACCCGCCAGATTGAGGATTGGAAGCTGTTCTGCATGCGCTCCCAAAAACGAATAGATGGGATTAACCGCAGTCTGCTGCAGCCCGAAACTGTACTGAATCCCGAAAAAACCGACATTCATATTCCAGATCTGCCAGAAACTCAGGCGCGGAATGATTCTTTTTGCGTTCATAAATCTGTGTTTACAAGTTCATAGTTTTTTCCGAGAATAAGATCTGCATTATTTTTGAAACTGCGGATAATCTGATGTTCAATTTCCAAAACTTTTTCTACAAAGTCACTTTGCTCGTCACGATTGCGTTTCATACGGTTTTCGTGAGTGTCTCTGTAATTGCGGTCTATGAAAATTTTAAAATCAAATTCTTCAATTTCGAGAATGTAGGTTCCTTCCACAATGATGACTTCGTACCCTGAAGTGCCGATTTTTTCACTGCTGATCAGATTCTCGCTGTAGTAAACCAAAGGCTTTTCAATCTCCGCAGATTCTGTTTTAAAATCTTTTATATTCTGAGATAATTTTTCAAGATCTACTTCCTGAATTCCTACATTATCCAGAGATTTTAGTCGATTCTCGTGGTTGGTTTTCGGAGGAAGTTTAAAATAATCGTCCATCTGCAAAACCAGACTTTTCACATTCTCCTGCTCCAGAATTTTCTTCAGGGCAAAAGCAGTTACCGATTTCCCGCTTCCGCTTTCTCCTGCAATCCCGATCGCAATTTTCTGCTTTCCATTCAGGGGAAAGTTTTTTTTCAATAATGCTGTTATTTCTTTGGCTGTAGCCAGATGTTTTTCTTTTAATTCTATAACGTCGCCGACCATTTTTTACTTTTTTAAGATGAAAAATTTGAAAAACTGTACTTTAATAAGTCATTAAAAGGTATCCCGATGCTGAAAAGCAAAGTTGTTCTGTTCCCAATGGCAACAGCTGATCTGTGGAATAGTATTCTCTGAAATGCTCTCCTTTTTCATTCATCAGTTCTTCGTACTGCTTCAGGATTTTTTCAGGAATATCTTTTACGCCTTTCTGTTTAAGTCCGAGACAAAGCCAGCCTAAAAATATCGGCCAGGAACCTCCGTTATGGAAATGATGGGGTTCGTTTTTGAAGCTGTAGCTGTAGTTGTTTTCCAGCAGACGCCAATCGTCATCTCCGGGGAAAATCACGGGATAAAAAGCCGGAATCATCCAATGTCTGAATTCCTCTTTTACTCCATTTAAAAATTCTGAAAAAGCGTTTAGATCCAGATCAAAATCCAGTAAGAGAGCGAGTGCATTTCCTGCAAGATCAAAACGTCCGTCATATCCGTTTGCATTCAGCGAAGCGTAGAAATAGGGTTTTGCGGTAACTTTAGCATAAGCCGTTTCGTGATATTTAGCTGAATCTGAACCATTTTCATTTTTATAAAAGTTTTCCTGAATCAGATTTTTTGTATTTTCCGCTACAGTTTTTAATGTTTCATCATCATAAACTTCAGCAGCATTTTTTAAAGCCCAATATCTCAGAACGTTATCGTACAAAGTATATCCGGAAGTTACATATTCATCTGCCCAGTTTCCGCCCAACGGACTGTACACCAAACCTCTCTGGTTGTATTCCCAGCTTTTAAGACAGGAAAGAGCTTTGTAAATTTTTTCTTTCAGACTGTTTTTAAGCTCATGATTTTGCGTTTTTGTAAGATATTCGCAGGTTGTAACGATCCACCATGTTGTGGCATCGGTTCTTCCTACGTGTGTTCCGTAGCTTGCTTTATCATTCACCACATTGGAAGGGATCTGTCCGTTTTCCGCCTGATGTTTAGCGAGTGTAAGAACAGATTTTTCCAGTGCGGCAAGAATTTCTTCATCATTTACTAAAATTCCGGCATATCCCGTCATCATAGAATCTCTCGCCCATACTCTTGCGTAGTTGTCTCTTTGTTGTGCAGATGCCAGAATTCCTTCTTCTGTAATGGCTTTCCTTATAATTTCAATGGCTTCCTGTCTAAACATATTTTATTTTTTTGAAAAAATGCGGAATGAATTTTCATTCATTCCACATTTAGAGGTAAAAGTATTAAAAGTCAAATTTTACACTTGCGCTGTAGCTGCTTCCCGGAAGCGTTCTTGCTCTTACGATTCCGTTTCCTCCTGCGATGGATCCTTCTTCAGCTTCTGTAACTGCAATGGTGTTGAAGATGTTGTTTGCATTTACGCTAACCGAAAGATTTTTCATCAGTTGGTAAGAAATATAAGGGTTTACAATCGCATAACCAGGCATAATTAATTTGTTTGAATCCTGAGTGTAAGCTTTTGTTGCTCCGATTAAGTAGAAACCAACGTTTAATTTTTCTACGCTGAAGTTAGGATTTACGGAGTACATCAATTTAGGTGTTCTTCTAGGCGTGTTTCCAACGATGGTAGGATCCAGTGCGTTTTTAATTTCCGCATGGGTGTAAGTAAGTCCTGCTTTTATGTCAAAACCTTTTGTAATTCTGTAATATCCGTCCAATTCTACCCCAAGAGACTCGTATTTGTTTTCTGTTTTTCTCTGTGTAGTCGCTTCGTAATTCGCTTCCTTAGTTCCTGCATAGAAAAGCGTTGTATTAAGGAAATATCCTGCTCCTCTTAATTTGTAACCGGCTTCCACCTGATTTACTTTGTTTACTTTTACAGCATCCAATGCAGGATCATCATTATTGGTATAGTTGTATCCGGAGAATAAAATTCTGTCTGCAGAAGCACTTCCACCCTGGCTCACTCTTGCAAATACGGCATTTTTACTGTTTAAAGCATAATTAGCACCTACTGAATATCCGAAAATTCCGTATCTGTAGTTTACAGGAACATTGATGTTGTCGTTAGAACCTACCAATTGTTCTGGAATATCGATTAATCCATTTCCGTTCATATCGCGACTTGTATACGTAACGGTTCCTCCAGAGAAAGTTCCTGTCACCTTTCCGATATCATATCTTGCACCTGCATCAATCGTTAACTTATCAGTCGCATTAATTTCGATCTGTGCGTGAGGCGCAGTAATGTCATATTTCGTATTGTAGTTTCTTTTTAAATTTCCCCAGTCTTTCATTCCATAGTTAAGTAAACCCTGATCTGTGATGAAAGCTCCTGAAAGGTTTTTAACATCTACCAATCTTGCATTGCTGTCGCTTACTTCCTGAATGTAGTTGTTCCACATCCAGTCCATATTGATGTTTTGGGTAGCCTTGTACAATCCTGCGTTGAATTTCACATTGCTCCATTTTTTGCTGATGTTAAAATCGTTTACAAAATTATTGAAGTTGTTAAGCTTTACATTGAAAAGTGCAAGTTTCATGTAATAAGCATTCATATCCACCGGAGTATTGGTTCCTGAGTACACTGCACTTCCGAAATTGGTAAAGTTAGCTGCCGTAAAGAAATCGCTTCCTTTGCTTACACTTGCAGGGAAAGGTGCAATGAACTGTCCGTTGTTTGCGGAATAACGGATTCTGTCTTCAAATTTCCATCCTTCTCCAAGGTCATAATTGAATTCTGCACCAATGGTTTTTGAAATGGAATGCATTCCGTCTGTAACATCGCTGTCAAAAATATTACCGTCGTTTCCTAATGTTCTGTCGTGTTGAAGATTGATCGTCTGTAACGCACCGTTCAGGATGTTATAATTGGATAAAGAAGACCATTTCGGATCTGCATCTGTTCCTGAAACCGCAACCGGCATCGGCATATACGCGGCAGTTCTGTCATCCAGAAATTTAGCATAAACTCTGAAGCTTCCTTTCTCGAACTTTTTTAGTAAAGAAACTCTGAACTGTCCTCCGTTATTGGAATTGAACCCTGTTTTTCTTGGTCCGTCCCCGATTCTGTAGAACCCTCCCAAAGCTAAAAACGTATTATCTGCGATCTGCGTTCCGTAGTCGAAATCTGTTCTGTAGTTTTTATAGTTTAATCCTAGCTGCTGTGTGATGCTTCCGCCTTCTTTTTCTCCGGTCTTCGTGATGAAGTTGATGATCCCCGCCGGAGAATTGCTTGCAAATACAGAGGCAGAACCTCCTCTTAATGCTTCCACTCTGGAAACAAAAGAATCGAATCTTGTAAACTGATCCTGTGTTCCGAATGCAATATCTCCGAACTGCATTACCGGTAAACCGTCTTCCTGAATCAATAGATATCTGGAACCTCCTGCTGAAACAGGAACCCCTCTTACGGTAATATTGGAGTTTCCTTCCCCGCCTGAAGATTCTGAACGGATTCCCGGAATGGTACGGAAAATTTCGGCAGTTGTTCTTGGAGCAGCATTTTCTATATCTTTCATTTTTAAGGTAGAAATAGAAGTACTGGTTTTAATAGAAGCTTTAGGGTTGGAGTTACCTGTGATAACTACCTCATCGATTGCTTTACCTCTTGTAATTGTATCATTTTCTGTGCTTTGAGAAAACATAAAGGCTGCTGTATTCATCGCGCCGAAAATGAGCAATCTGGTAAAAATTTTTGATTCCATAATTTTTGAGAGTTTTTAATTATGGTCTAAAAGTATTTTTTTTAACATATTCAAAATGTAGTTTTTGGTTTGTGTTAAATTTATATTAATTTCAAACGTTTGCGCAAACGTTTGCGGTGGATAACTTCTTAAAATTTTAACTTTTTATTAACTTTTTTAAAGATTATTTTAACATTTTTTAACTTAAATTTAACCCGAAAACATCACTAAATTAACCCAAAAATTGCCTCAATTAACTTAAAAATGAAAAGAGTCACAATAAAAGACCTCGCAGAAATGCTCAATATCAGTGTATCTACAGTATCCAGAGCGCTTAAAGATCACCCTGATATCAGCAGTGCCGTAAAGCAAAGAGTAAAGGAGGCTGCGGAAACTTTCAACTATATTCCGAATGATTTTGCCATCAATTTCAGGAAAAAGTCTTCAAAAGTTATCGGACTTATCATTCCGGAAATGTCGATGTTTTTTATTCCTTCTATTATAAGAGGAATTTCTTCGGTGCTGCATAAGGAAGGGTATCATTTTTTTGTATTGTCCTCTGAAGAATCTGTGGGAATGGAGGAAGAAAACATCATTACCTGCATCAACTCGCGTGTGGACGGAATTCTTATTTCTCTTACAAGGCAGACGAAAGATCTTTCTCACCTGAACAGAATAAAGGAGATAGAAGTTCCTGTAGTAATGTTTGATAAAACGATTTCTCAGAGTTCTTTTGAACAGATTATTTTTGATAATAAACTGAATGTGGAAACTGCCGCTGAAAAGCTTGCCAATAATAAGTGCAAAAAAATTCTTGCCATTTTTGGGGATGAAAATCTGGACATCACCCAAACTAGAAGGGATTTTTTCCTGCAAAAGCTGAAAGAATATCCGCAAATGGAATGCAAGGTTATTTTTTGTGAGTCTGCAGAAAGCGTAAAGGAAAAACTGAACATTATTCTGGACTATGAACAGTTTGACGGTTATTTCGCGATGAGTGACGAAACGCTTGCCGGACTGCACAGTTCTCTTATCAAAAAGAAGGTACAGACTTCGGATGTAAAAGTAATTGCGATAACCGAAGGCACACTTCCGAAATATCTTGATGAATCTTATGAATGCATCATCAACGATGGGTTCAGTATGGGAACGATGGCGGCTTCCAAGCTGTTGCAGCTTATTAAAAATAACAGGTAATCGCGGATAACAGGATTTTCATAGATTATTTTTGCTAAATTTGCCTCAAAATAAACGTACACGAAATGAAAAAAACAACTCTACTCTTTCCGGACTTT
Organism: Chryseobacterium urinae; assembly: GCF_030518295.1. NCBI lineage: Bacteria > Pseudomonadati > Bacteroidota > Flavobacteriia > Flavobacteriales > Weeksellaceae > Chryseobacterium > Chryseobacterium urinae. Next base: position 84,516 of record NZ_JAULSJ010000019.1, read on the forward strand.
TCTCTCTTTAAGCCAATAATTTCAATCCCTGAATTTTAAACAGTTTTCGCTAACAAATTACTTAAAGCATCGATTTTATAATCGGGTAAAGTGATTGATTTTTAAAATATTATGAAATACAAACTTCTATTTTAAGAATTATCAATTATTTAACAAATTTAAAATTTACTTTTATAAACAATTAAATTTCAAATATTTAATATAATTCACACTAAAAAGAATAAATTTTATCTATTGATTCCTTTTAACAGATATTAAAAAAAATTGTTACATTTGTTTTGAGGGAGTAAAAAATACTTTTTCGCGTTTTTATTTGTTAATTTAGAATACCAGATTATATAGCATTAAAAATCAACCCATGAGAAAAATAATTCTACTATTTGTATGTATGTTCGGTATTTCAGTTTCCTCACAGATCAAGGTGTTGAAAAACGAAACTCTGATAGAAATTGGTAAAGATAATGCCGTAGGTTTATATAAAAAAGACGATAAATTTACTTTCAATTATCAGGATCTGAACACCGCCAACCTTAATACTTTCAGATCATTTTCTTTTCAGAATCTTAATAAAGACGTTTCCGGACTTTATGAAATTATTGAAAACGGATTTATCGACATTCCCGTAGGAAACATCATTCTGGAACTTCCGAACGATATTATAGAACTGCATTTTGAGAAAAACTACGGTACTCCTACTGTTCAGTTTATTCAGTATATCAACAAAAACAGAAAATTCGTAGGAAAATCGCAGCTTCTTACAAAAAAACAGATTGATAAGATTTTCGGTAAAACCAACGGAAAATCTGCATTGTATGAGAAGCCGGGACAAAAGAATAATGTTCAGCCGATGAATGCTTCCAATCCGCAACCTGCTGCAGTTCAGCCTACCGCAGAAACTTCAGGCAAGAAGTCCAAAAAATAATCAAACTTTTTAAAATATTGCACAAACTCATTCATCCGGATGAGTTTTTTTATTTTATTTTTGCAAAAAGATCATTACGAAATTATGTCTCTTCAAATAAATAATTTAACCAAAAAATTTGGTGAGCAGACTGCTCTGAACAACATTAACGTTTCCATTGACAGAAATGAAATTATCGGTCTTTTGGGTCCGAACGGAGCCGGAAAATCGACTTTAATGAAATCCATTGTCGGCGCACTGAAAATTGATGAAGGTGAAATAATTTTTAACGGAAAAAACATCACGGAAAACGAAATCGAAAGCAAAAAGAAGATCGGTTTTCTTCCTGAAAACAATCCGCTGTATCTGGAAATGTATGTAAAGGAATATCTACAGTTTGTTGCCAATATTCATAAAATTCCGGCTTCAAGAGTAGATGAAGTGATTGAACTCGTAGGAATTACGCCTGAAAAATCTAAAAAAATCGGTCAGCTTTCCAAAGGGTATAAACAGAGAGTAGGTCTTGCACAGGCAATTATTCATCAGCCGGATCTTTTGATTCTGGATGAACCGACCAACGGACTGGATCCGAACCAAATCATCGAGATCCGAAATGTGGTGAAAGAAATCGGACAACAGAAAACGGTTTTGCTTTCCACGCACATCATGCAGGAAGTGGAAGCGCTTTGCTCGCGCGTGATCCTTATTCATAAAGGAAATATTCTGCAGGACTGCCCGATTGATGAGTTCAAAGGCAAGTTCGAAAGTCTTGAAGAAGCATTTGCAAACTATACCGCATAAAAGGAAAAAGCTCCAAAATCTGGAGCTTTCCTCTTTTGCACCGAAGATTTTGGCAAAAGATATATAGAATGGTTAAAAGTTTTTAAAGCGGGCAGAAGAATTTTCTGTACTTTGAATATATATGATGTTGTGTTTTTTTTGATTCTGACATTCAGCCAAAATATTTAAGAATTGTTATCGCTTTTTTCTTCAATTACATTAGCCGTTTCTAAGTTTTTCTTCTGAACCTGCTCCAAAAGCTGCAATCCCAAAAGTCCGCTAATTCCTCCGTTTGCCGAATCTCCGTTTCCGCCGATCAACACTTCAGGCATAATTCTTACGTTTTGGCTGGCAATATTTTCCATGATCTTTAACTGGGTGAAATTATTTCCGCCCATTGCTTCCACAGACAATTTGTAAGATTCTGCGTTGGATTTACCGATCGCTAAGATTTTTTCCGCTTCAGCATTACCCGTTAATGAAATCTGTTCTGCACTTGCTTTTGCCAGTAATTCGATTTTTTCGGCTTCGGCTTTTGCGAGAAGTCTTGTTTTTTCTGCTTCACCGGTTGCCAGAAGTTTCAGTCTGTCTCCTTCCGCAGTTGCCTGTAATCTTACGGAATTGGCGTCTCCGGTTGCTTTTTTCACGGATGCATCGGCAATTCTTTCTGCAATCACAACGCCCTGATCTGCTTTTACAATTTCTTTCTGCATATCTGCAACGGCAGTTTCTTTTTCCAGAGCCTGTCTCGTTTCCTGAGCAAGCATTTCGGTTTCGTAAGTAATTTTCTGTTCTTCTGCTAACTTTCTGTCTGTTAAAGTTTTCATCAGACTTTCAGGAGGAACGATAGCTCCAATTAACGTATCCACTGCATTTACATTATATTGTTCCAAAACGCTGCTGATGTGATCTTTGGCTGACTGCTGTCTTTCTTTACGGGTTCCTAAAAAGGCAATTACATCGCTGTCCTGCGCAGAGTTTCTGAAGTAGTTCCCGATCGTTGGTTCCAAAACCTGACTCACCAAATTGATCATATTTCCGAAACGGGCAATCACTTTTGGCGCTTCGTACGTCGGAATATGAATAATCTGCGAAACATCCAAGTTGAAAGGGAAACCGTCTTTGCTTCGAACCGTAATGGTGGAAAGATTTTTATCGAGTTGATGGGATTCGCTTCTTTCGTAAGCCCAGTTTAAGACAAGATTGGTAGTCGGAACAAGTTCCACTTTCATAATATAAGGGTTAATTGGATATTTTCCGGGACCGATGGGTTCTGCCCAAACTCCTTTATGTCCTTTTTCTACAATATTTCCGTGCTTAAAGTCTACCCCGCTCAAATCCTGTCCTTCCTCTCCTACATAACTGATAATGACTCCAACATGACCGATCGGAATTTCCGTCATTTTTACCATTTCAACTTTTGTAAACCAAGGGTTTAAGAAATATGAACCCGCCAAAATCACCTGTTCCTGAAGTCCTTTGTAACCACCGCTGTTTAAAAAGGTATCGACATCCTGAAATTTGTTGTGGTTATTAATGATCTTTCCGGCAATCTGTCCTTCTTCCAAAGGGCTTCCTTCCATCGTTGTTATAATTCCTACTGCATTGTCAGGAATCTGGGTCATATCTGTAAGTTCAATTTCAAACAGTAAAGTATTGATTCTGTATGATCCGGGAGCAATGATGGCGGTTTGACGACCTTTTCGTCCTCCGTTTTTTAAGAATGCTTCGGCATCCTGAAAAGAATCGCAATCTACTTTTCTTCCTAAAATTCTTCCGGTTTCCAGCTCCATCCCGTCTTTCGCAAGAAGTAAGCCTATTTTTCCTGTGGGAATTACGGTGAAAGGCTGAAAATCAATAGAATATTGCCAGATCCATTTTCCGAAATAAACTCCGGGAGCCAAAGTCTGTGCCTGAAAGCCGGCTTCTCCATTGGTGGCAATGATTCTTCCTTCGGGAAGTTCCTGCTTACCGACAAGCACGAATTTTTTGGTAACCAAGCCTATTCTGTCCTGTGGAACAATGACTAATCCGAAGAAAATTCTTAAGATAAATTTGTAAAAAATAACGCACAATAGTGCAATAACGACCGGAATCATCCAGCCATGAAAACTTAATTCCATAGTTTGTTTGTTTTTTTG